>JAKSMD010000156.1 GCA_024400815.1 Bacteroidales bacterium
ACCAGGTCTCGTATGATAAAATTTCTGAACTAGTGCGTAGTGTATGCTTGCGAGGCCGTTGCCTGGTATGTGTTGCAAATAGCAGCGCAGATGGAGTCAGCGGTATTCAAGAGTCCCAAATGTTGGCGGCACGGCGCGAGATATATCGAATGTCGGATATTGTTTTCTCGGCTCGTGCTAATGATAGAAAATATTTTCTCGGCGAGGGTTCAGATTCTAGGGAACGAGTGGTTGAGCAATATGGTAGTTTGAAGCCATGTGTTGTTGGAAGCGATGCTCATGGGTTTGAGGCATTGCGTAATTGGCATAAAGGGGTGGTGACATGGATTAAGGCCGATCCGACATTTGATGGGCTACGCCAGATCCTGTTTGAGCCTACAGATCGTGTTCGGATTCAGGCCGATATGCCAGAGCAAAAAGCGCCTTATCAAACTCTGAGTCATGTTTGCTTGAATGAAACAGGATTTTGGGATCAGCCGCTTTCGCTGAATCCAGGTCTGGTTGCTATTATAGGAGGACGTTCTTCCGGCAAGTCAAATCTTTTGTCGGCAATCGCTTGTAAAGCCGGTTGCGCTGATTTGCGGGTTGGTTATGATGGCGAAGAATCGTCCTCATTGCGTTTTGTCAAGGATCATCTTTCTGATGTGAGCATTGCATGGACGGATGGGGTTGCTGGTCCCGAGAAAGTGGTCGAGTATTTTCCTCAGGGATATATGATTGATATAGCGGATAATCGCGAAAAGATTATGCCCGTTGTATGGGGAATACTTAAGGATGATCCCCAGAATCAAGAGTTGAAAAGAGAATTTGATTCTGCGCTGAATGAATTGAAAAGCCTCATTGCGATTGAGTGTTCAAATTTTTTCACTCAGAGAGATTCACTTCAAAGGCTCAATGCGGAAATAAATGAACGCGGCGGAGTTAAAAGTCATGAGGTTGAAGTAAAAAGGCTTGGGGATGAGATGTCGCAACTTAAAAAGCAACATATGGATATGACTGATGACGAGTTGCGCGAATTTGAGGATTTGCAGGAGCAGGAACATTTGTTGTTGGCCAAGCGGAAAGAGACGGATGATGATTTGACTGCATTAAAGTCAATTGGTGAGTTGCCGGAGGCCAAATTTTTCCCAAATATTGACATACCATTGTTCTCTACAGATGTTCACACCAAAGTCGATAAAAAGATTGGTGAAAGTCGGAGGCAAGGACTTTCTTCTTGGCGAAAATTCATTGCTGATGTCGAACAGACCTTGAAAACGCAGCAAAGCTCTTGTGCTCAGAAATTGAAGGAGTTGCGCGAAGGAGACTTGTATAAGAAGGGTGCGAAGCATATTTTGGAGAATGGACAACTCAATGAGCTTGCGCAGAAGATCCGTTATGAGGAAGGATTGTTGGCGGATGTTAAGAAATTGGTTGACCGCAAACAGGATTTGGAGCGGAAGAATGCCGCGACGATTGATGATTTGTCAAGGCATCATTATGAGTTTTATACGGTTTCATGTAAGTTTGCCGAATCCATAAGACTTGAGAAGAATGGTCTCTCGATTGCTGGCGGCATTGTTGTGGAACGAGATGACTTGAATCGATATATCGACGGTCGGATGACACGTGTCTCAAAGGATCAGAAGGATTGGTACGATAAGATCCTTGCGCACGATTCCTTTGACGAGGAAAAGGTAAAGGAATTTTTGAAGCAGACAATGCAGGGTGATGTGCAATATAATAAAGATGTCGATGAGAAGACTGTGGTTGTCGAACTGTTGTCTACATGTTGGTTCCGTGTGAATTATGATATTGTTTATCAAAATGATCGGTTGTCGCAAATGTCACCGGGCAAGCGCTCTTTTGTTATTTTGCAGCTCTTGCTTGAGTTTAGTAACAAGAAGTGTCCCATTCTCATTGATCAACCCGAAGACAATCTTGACAATCGTGCGATATTCAAGGATCTCGTAACCTACTTGCGGACGAAAAAGAAAGAACGCCAAATTATATTGGTGACCCATAATCCGAACGTGGTAGTAGGTGCGGATGCGGAACAGGTAATTGTCGCGAATCAGCATGGTAACGATAGTGTGAATGCGGATAACGTGCGTTTTGCCTATGCTTCGGGATCCCTTGAAGCGTCTTGGGGAAAAACATCGACGACGGGACCTGTCTTGGAATCGCAGGGAATTCGCGAACATGTTTGTGAAATTCTTGAGGGTGGAGAAGAGGCCTTTAAAAAGCGCGAATCGAAATATGGATTGGGGCGTAAGTGAGGAAATCTGTTGATTATGACTGTGCTTGAATTATCAAATGAGAAGGCGCGAAAGTACTTCATGGATCCGCAGTGTTACGGGTCTACGGAGTTGCCGCCTTATTTTGATTTTTCAAGGATTCTGAATGTCGCTGAGGAATATGTTGAACGGGTGCAGCTTTCAAATGCGATCCTTCGCAAGGCGAGTGATGTGGAGGGGGTGAACTATACTCTTGTGGATAATAAAGACGGGAAATATGCTTGGCGACCGTTGCAATTTATTCATCCATTCCTCTATGCGAAACTTTGCCATGAAATAACCACTTTGGAGAATTGGGCGTTGATTCAGTCCAGATTTGCGGAGTTCGCCCATATCCCGACCATCCATTGCGCGAGTTATCCTCTTGCTAAAATTCAGAAACCTAAAGTTAAGGCCGAACAGATCCTGGGGTGGTGGTCGAGATTTGAACAGCAATCTTTGGTCTTGTCGATGAGATATCGGTTCATGCTTGTCACCGATGTGACAGATTGCTACGGCTCAATCTATACGCATTCAATCGCTTGGGCATTGCATGGGAAGGAAGTCGCAAAACAGAATCGGAATGGCTCATTGCTTGGGAATACGATAGATCGGTATATCCGCTCCATGCGGTATGGTCAGACGAATGGCATCCCACAGGGGTCTGTGTTGATGGATTTTATAGCAGAGATTGTTTTAGGAAGCATTGATGCCTGCCTTTTCAAGAAACTTGATGAAGAGAATATTCACGAATATGAGATATTGAGATATCGTGATGATTACCGTATTTTCGTCAATGATGTTTCGATTGGTGAAAAGGTTTTAAAGGCATTGACAATTGTTCTTGCCGAATATGGCATGCGGTTCAATTCGGCGAAAACAAAGGTGTCCGCCGATATCGTGCGGGATTCGGTTAAGGCCGATAAGGTTGCCTGGTTCTCGATTGAAAAGAATTATGAAACGCTGACTGCGGAAAAGAAGTTGTTGTTGCTATACGATCATGCGTCACGGTTTCCCAACGCGGGCAGCGTGATGAAGCCATTGGTTGATTTGCCAGAGGCGATTAAGTCGGC
>JAKSMD010000157.1 GCA_024400815.1 Bacteroidales bacterium
CCCTACCACTCGTGCTGACACTTTTAGCGCTCTTTTAGCGCTCAAGCTTGACGTAATTAGTGATGCATGGATTTCCGTGGTGTTGCTGCGGTTGGGCCGACCGGACATTGCAGTTTGTAAGTAAAATGTGTCGTGGACGGCAATTGTATTGGCTGGGATGTATCGTTCTCTGTTTGGTAAGATGAGCAGATTCACATACTGTGGGAGTTGTCGGGGGAATTCAGATAGAAATTGTTATAGCGTTGCAAGATGTGTGTTTTTGGATTTGTAGTGTTTCATAAATCGATACGATTTCATCACCATTGTTGACATTATGAAACAGATTTTGCTATACTGTTTCATGTTAGGCCACATAACGCTGTGGGTAAAGGAGTGATGAACTTGGAAATGAAAGGAAACATAAATCAGCCAGATTCTAAATTTAGAGAATGGCAAATATCAAAAAGATATTTACAATCATCTAATCTCAAGCAGTATGCGAAGAAGCATGGTCCTGAATTGCAGTCCTGCTTAGTTAACTTGGAATGGGTGCGAATGACCCTTAATGAATCAAAGGCGAAACAGGCCACGCAACTTGGCAAGAAGTTTACGCCTGAAAAGAAAGGGGTATGGCGGATCTGCCAGACCCAACCGCCTTCGGGACACGAAACGCGGTTATATGTGTACGTTGATAATGGAGCGCATCTGCTTTATCCTATTTCGGTGGGTGATAAGCAGGGACAACAGTCTGATATCGAGGGGGTGTGCCGGTTGGTCGCATCCGTCTCAAAGAAGAAGTAATGAAAGATCCTGATATCGTTTCGGTGGCAGAGATTGCTACGGAGGTGTTTGGGAGTGAAAAAGCGGGTGAGTGCATCCTGGAGGATGTTGCTCGTTCTGCGATTGTCTCCAAGCTGGTTGCAGCGAGAGTTCAAAAGGGTTATTCTATCCGGGCGCTCGCTCGGAAGATGGGTGTTTCCCCTGCAAAACTTTGTCGTCTTGAAGACAAACAGGACGATGAACTTTCAATTGGAGATATTCGGGATTATGCAAATGCTGTTTCGCTTGATTTTACGACTATTGTCGAGCAGCGAAAATCCTCGGAGGCACAAATGCGTGAAGATGTATCGAAGGTCTATGCACTATTGGAGAATTTGTCGGTCTATGGTGAACGGAAATGGCCAGAGGGAGGTATTCGCTCTAAAATCAAGCGGTTCTGCGGGGAGGTTTTAATGGATTTTCTTGTTGGTGATGCGGTGGGTGTGTGCTGTTAAGGATAAAATGATATGAGAAATGGGAGTAATTTATATGTCGAAAAAGTCGCAGATTAAGAGAAGTGATATCCTCGATGATCAGTTTTTGGATGATTTGCAACAGTTGAGTGGATTGGTGATTGATAATGCCATAAAGTTTTCAATGCATGAATTTTTGACAAATCCTAAATTGGCGATTCTGGCAGATTGTTTCTCGCGGGAGTCAAGGGATTCGTTGTTTGTCAAAGGAGATGGATACTGTATTGTTGCCCACGTAAAAAACGAAAATCGAAATCCGCGGTATAAGAGTTATATTGTGTTTGATACGTTTCGTTCAGATGGAGATGTCTATGACCGAGATCCAATCCTTATTCCGTTAGATGATAATGGTGATCCGGTTGGATTTACATATAGGATTTTTGATTCGGCAAATGGATGTCAGTGGATGAACAAACATATCTTAACGGCTGATATGACAAACATATCCTGCTTGCAAGAGGATGCGCCCGCGTTTAACTACGCGGATATTAGCTGCAACATCCCAGGGTTGTCGGCGGAGTTCTCCGATCCGATTTCTGTGTTAGAAAAGAAGATTGATGCGGTCAATGAGTATTATGATCGTAAAAGGTCGGTAGGACAGTGATTGCTTTGCTGATAGCGAGTGTAATATTTGAGAGTGTGGCAAAGTCTGTGATAAGACAAAGAGCGGGGATGATTCTCGCTTGCTCTTCCTCTGAGGCCCGATTTTTAGAAGCGCAAAACATATGGTAGGTAATCGTGCTGATAGCTTTGCGTGGTATGCCCAAACAGAAGGTGGGAATGACGTTGGATGTGACAAGGTTTTGTATCACTACACGTCATTGAAGTATGGTTTGAGTGATTTGAGATGTCAACATATTAAGCTGTCCTCGCCGGGACAATTTAATGACCCTTTGGATTCAATAGGATATTACAAAGGCAACCCTACTCAAAGAGCTTTCTTCCTATATTTTGCCGATCTATTATTCAAGGATCAAGTGGATGCTATGAGAAGGGATGGTGCGACCAATTATGAAATATGGCGTGAATATCGGGGATTCGTGGCTGACGCATATTCAAGATTGATAATGGATCGAAATCCTTTGTCAGAAAATCTGATAGCTTGTTTTTGTGGTTCGGAGAAATTTAAGACAGAGGTTTTATTATGGTCTCATTACGCCGCAAATTGCCGTGGCTTAAGAATTGGGTTTCAGTTCCCCAAAGGAAGTCCATACGATATTAGACCAGTGAGATATATGGGAACCATCCCGGCTTTGAAATTTCGCCAATTGACATTACAGGATCCTGAATCTGAAGAATTTCAAGTTGCGCTACAACAGTTTCATCAGGAAATGCTTTGTACTAAGCATCACGCATGGAAATACGAAGAAGAATTCCGACTGATCACCAACGTGGACGCCGGCACAATCGTGGAGAAGGATGGGGAGTTGTGTTTTGTCAAGTTGCCGATAAGTTATGTTCGATTCGTGGATTTTGGTTGCCGCGCGTTCGGTTTGGAAAGGCACAAGTGCTATGAATTATTCTTGCGGAAGGCAGTGAAGCTTCATAATGAATTAGGCGTTCCCTATGAGGTGTTTCGATTGGCTGAATTGGAAGTTGGCAAGTACCGGTACGTCTATGTGCCGTTCGCAAGTGTTGCCAAGCGGTACAAACGATATTATGAAAATCCTTCGATGCGAAAACTGTATGGATTGAAATGGCCAAGAGGTCTGTCAGGTTTAGTATCCTAAGGTGATATGGGCCGTCAAGGAGCAGAACGGACGACGACCGGGGGATGCCCCCGAACCCCCAATGGGACGGCAAGCGGGCGGCGGGTGAAATGCGCCGCTGACGGAGGCGGGGAGCGGGTTAGTTGTCCCTTCGAAACAGAGGATGTTAAGGGCAGCGTTGCAGGGATTCGTTTTTCCATTCCCGCATGGACTTTCCGTAGCGCTTGAGGAAGGCCGTGCGCAGGGCGGTCTTCGTCCCCCAGCCGGTTTGGTCGGCGATCGCGTCGATTGCGATGTTTTTAGTGCGAAGGA
>JAKSMD010000158.1 GCA_024400815.1 Bacteroidales bacterium
ACCAAATCTCTGAATAGGGCATTGGTTTGCACTTTCGGCACATTGGTTGTCATGCAGTTCTTGACACGCCCCAATAACTTACGTCCCAAGGCGCCTCCCGGGTGATAGACGGCAAAGTTTTCTGCTTTGAATTGCCGCTTCTCCATCAGGCACACCATCAGGGCGTCACTCATCAGCAAGGCAGCCGTTGTACTGGTTGTTGGTGCCAGTCCCAACGGACATGCTTCTTTATCCGCGTGGACATTCAGCACCTCGTCACACCCTTGTGCCAAGGGGGATTTTTTGTCGCCTGTCATGGCTATCAGGGTGCAACCTATTTTGCGTAAGGGGTCGATGACATTCAGTATCTCGTTGGTTGAACCGCTGTTGCTCACCAGCATAACGACGTCGTTGGCATTAATCATTCCCAAATCGCCATGTACGGCTTCGGCGGCATTCACAAAAATAGCCGAAGTGCCGGTCGAGGCCATTGATGAAGCCATCTTATGACCTATAATGCCGGTCTTACCGATTCCCATCACCACCAGTTTACCCTGACAATTATAAATAAGGTCCACGACGTGGTCGAAATGTTCATCTATATGTTCTTTCAGTCGCTCAAATTCTTGAATCTCTTCATCAAAAATTGCTTTAGCGCGTTCCGAGTATATCATATTGTTTTGCTCGAATCAAAATATCACGAATATCACTTAATCGGACTTGATTAGCCGCATCCGAAATGGCTTGATCCGGATTGGGGTGTGTCTCCTGGAAGATGCCATCTACACCTACGGCCAAGGCGGCACGCATCAGGTAGGGAACCATCTCGCGGTTACCTCCTGTTACGCCGGTTTGTGTGGATGGCTGCTGCACACTGTGTGTGGCATCAAATACCACAGGACAACCGAACTGGCGCAGCTCTACTAAACCGGTCATGTCCACCACCAAACGTCCATAACCAAAACTGCTACCTCTCTCGGTCAACCATACGGTCTTCTTATCTGTGCATTGTGCATTCGTTAACCCCTTTTGTGCATCGCGCACCTTTTCTATTGCCCCTTTCATATCCCATGGCGCCATGAACTGTCCTTTCTTGACATTCACTATCTTGCCCGTCTTGGCGGCAGCTTGCAGCAAGTCGGTCTGTCGGCTGAGGAAAGCGGGTATTTGCAACACATCTGCCACTTCTGCCACAGGAGCACACTGCCAACTCTCATGCACATCGGTCAATATCTTCAGTCCGAATGTGTTTTTTACTTCGGATAGGATTTTTAATCCTTCTTCCATACCAATGCCTCGTTGAGATAATGAGGTGCGGTTGGCTTTGTCGTAGGACGATTTGAAATACAGACGTATATCCAAATCCTCGCAGATACGCTGCAAGGTCTCGGCGGTCTGCATAACCAAATCTCTATTTTCAATGGCGCACGGCCCGGCTATTAGGAACATTACTTTTTAACATTATAAACACGAATCCAATCTACATTCAAGTCGCCCTCGCTAATCTTGGCGTTCTCGAATTGGAAGGAATACATGTGCAGATACAATTTTTCTCCTTTGGGCAACATATTCGGCATGCGGCATACCTCGAGGTTGTTCACGAACCAAACAATCTCGTCTTTTTGCCAGGATACGGTGAAAATGGTGTAAGCCACAGGAAGCAGACCGTTCAAGGTTTTCATGTTCTTGTCGTGCTTCAAACTGTCTTTCACGCCGCACCACACTTTCTTACCGGTGTAGTCAAATACGGAAATAAAGGGCACGTGGTTCCTGCTGCGCAGATAAATACCATGATTCAGTTTACCGCTGCATTTGCATTTAACTTGTACAACGCTACCTTCTTCGATAGCCACGGCATCGGTATAGACGGCATCGGATGAGTAGGGGAAGGTCTTCATGAACATACCCTTTTGGGCGTCCCAGGCGCGACCTTCCTGCTCAATCTTACGGGTCTTAATGGTCAGGATACTATTGTCTGTATCAATCATTCTGCCGTCGCAGTAGGCCTGTTGCTCGTTAGCGTAGGAGTGTGCGTTAAGGAATTTGTCATTGGGATAGATAAATCCGGGTTTCCAAGCCGAATTGCGTACGTTAACCCACTCGAAGTCATCAACAAAAGCTTGGTCAAACTGCTCCCAACGCTCTACATTTTGTACATTGGTATTGTTGAAGAAGATAATGGCGCCATCTTTTTTAAGTTCTTCGTAGCGTTTTTCGATTTTACCTTCTTCGGTCGTCTCCCAGCGTTTCTCGTTTTTCCAGAAATCGTTGCGTTTTTGGAAGTCGGCACTCTCGGTCTCGGCTTTCAGTTCTTTGAAGCGTTGTACGGACATACGCTCTTCTTCGCTGCCGTTGCGCAGGTACATGCGAACATATTTGTCTTTGCACAGACGTTTGAACTCTTCCATGGTCTTGTACTCAGCCGACTGCTTATAAGTCGTCTTTGTCAACTCTTTTTTCTTAGCTGCAAAATCCGGAGCGGTAACGATGCGTTCCATGTTCTTGAACTCGGCTAATAGTTTGCTACTCTCAACCTCACGGTACCGCTTGGCGGTAACGGCTACTTGGTCGAGTGTTTTTTCAAATTTGGCTGTTGAAACCAATTGACCGCGCAGATAGGCGCGTAAAAAGAATAAATCCATATTGGTGGTGTTAAGTTAATGAATATTTCTTGTTGATTTTTTCTTTCAGTTCCTCCAAAGACTGAACAAAATGAGGACGATAGCACTCATCTTGGGGCAGAAAAGCCAACTCTTTCATGTGGGCTATCTGCTCTCTCAGACTGTTGTAAAAACCGTTGTAATTGAGTACATAGATACGTTTCTTATGCTCTTTGACTGTCCCGCTGGATACAACGTCAAACAACTCGTCCAAGGTGCCGTAACTGCCAGGAAGAACAATAAAGCAGTCGGCTATCTCTCGCATTGTGTTTTTGCGTTCAGCCATATTGGGAACTTCAATCATTTCATTGCAGTTGGTTGCCATTCGACCGGACTCACGGATTTTGGTGGGAATAACGCCAATGATTTTTTGGCCGTCATGCATCGCTTTTTGGAAGGCATCCGAGACACGCGACATCAGTCCGCCCGTAGCTCCGCCATATACAAGGTTGTACCCCGCCTCGGCAAGCCACTGACCTACAGCGTCCCCCAATAACTTATATTCCTCAGGAATACTGTCTTTAGCCGAACAATAAACTGCAATATTCATAATCACGCGTCAATGTTTGCGTA
>JAKSMD010000159.1 GCA_024400815.1 Bacteroidales bacterium
AGCCACACCCAACGCCTGTCCGGTCGAATTCATCGCCCAAAAGCCACTTGCAATTCTCCTCCAGCCTGGCAACGGTCTTCCCAACCAGCCCGCACAACAAACCATCCACAACCGCAGCAATCTGATAGCACGGGCCGGTGTCAATTTTGGTTGTACTCATCGCATTCATCCTTTTAAACAAACACAGACATTCGCACGCCAATAGTAACGATGGCCGTCTCTGTCTACACAACCACTAACTCATTTTTATGAACAAAAATCAAAATATTGCTGATCCGAACTATCTCTTTTTGACGACCTTCCAGGCGGCGGAAGCATTGTGCCTTTTCTCCTAGACCTCAATATCCACGACGCCCAGATTCTTAATGCTCCACCAATTCGCTTCTTCGTCGCTGGCGTCCACGCTCTTCTGACAGAATCAGCAATTATCGTCCCTATTTCCGTTGCAGCGACATTTGGGTTGTCCTCCAAGGTACGAATAGTCATCTTTACAGACGCTTCTTTAGAGACCATCTCAAACAGTCGTTCGATAGCCGCCCGCCTAGACGTCACATCGCAACAAACAGCATAGCGACCATTCTGTATAAGCCTAATCATTTTCATTCTTACCAGTAGCCCTCCTGCGTGCTTATTCTCCCCGGACATCAACCCCTCGACCCCGCTCGCCCCGCCATTCATCACCATACAGAAAACGTCAACCGCCCGCAATGGGGAGGTGTCAGCGATAAAAACAGATCCTTTATTGTTCAAACTTACAGGAATCGGGCTGACATCTCCTCTATCTTCAACAATAAGACCGCCATTGCCTTCTCGTCCGAAACCCAATCGCAACAACCAATTCATCATCTTACGACTATACACCCTAAATGTATTCGCACCAGACGTTCCGGGTGGCAACATGCCTTTCAACACCCCAATAATTATATCCTGGTCTAGGTACGTCAACCCCTCCCTGCGGATAGTAACAACCAACTGATGGCGATTAAATACGCTTCTCAATTTTCTTAAACACTTTTGCGAATCAGTAATCTCAATCTCCTTTTCCACCGCCCAAAACTCACCATTTTTTAACACGATGCCAAAGCGATTCAAATCAATGAGCAAATTCCGCACCGTGGTTTCTTGTAATCCCGTATCTTTAGCTATTGAACTCAGCGTGTTATTCTGAGTCCCCGAGAATTTCATCAAAAACTTTACTAACTTATCGGGTGTCGTTGCAACGGGTATGTATGTAAACGGAACAGGGGGCGTGGATTTATTCACCACATAATCCCTGAAAATATCCCAATACAAACTCAACTTGTTTCCGCGTCTTATCAATAACTGTTTTCGAATCAAGTCATTAACCACCTCGTCACTACTTGACTCAACAACATCGAACCAATCCATTGGCATGTTCAAAGCAACCAACTTCACACATGACAATTCATCTTTCGTTAAACCACACAAGTCCTGTTCAAACAAAGAAGCTGCATCAAATGCTGAATTCTCAATTTCCAATTGAGTCACGCCTGAGTTCAAACGATCCTCCAAATGGACACACAGCTTCTTTAGCAGCCACGGCAATCCTTGTGATTGTTCAACAATAAATCGTTTTAAATCAGGCCTCAGCTTTCTTCCTAAATTAGACTCAAATAACGCTAACGACCGTGAAACATCAAGGCCTGAAAAGCATTGCAATTTGATTTCCAGTCGATGCGCAGATAAGGATTGCCACATATAATAGGCAGGATGTTCTTGAGGTATAGCACAGTCTGTTTTCCATGCAAATCCAACAATGAAATTTGCTTGTGCCGAAATCGCCGAGAGCATCAACTTTTTCGCAGAAATAAATACGTTCATCAACTTCTGTTTCGAATACAATTCCTCGAACTGATCCAACATTAAAACAATTATCTGCTTTCGTTTACGACATTCTTCAAGAAACGCACGAACCGAAGTGCTAGTAAGTGGATCGTCCGTATTTGTCAACGAAATCATCCCCTTACATCCAAATCCTTTCTCCTGAGCATTTTGCAAGCATTTTAGCAGGACTCGATCAACATATGATTCGCTCCCTGCAGCTCGCATATCAGCAGCAAAAACATACACCTTCTGGCCTTTTCTACCCCCATTTGCATCCGCTCGTATTTTAGCGATAAACGAACTTTTGCCGATACCAGAATCACCAACAATGGCAAAAGCCCTCGTGTTTGTACCTCCATTAGCAACATTTTTGAACAACGCAAAAACCTTACTCACACTCTGCTTGCGTCCCACAAAGAATTCCGGTTTGGCAGGTCGATAATCCGCCCAACCATCTCCACACTCCACCTCAATAACAGGGTACGTCACCTCTGCTACTGTCTGACGCTCACTTTTACATTCATAATAACGATATTTTGCCGCGAGCGAAAACTTCATAGAGGAAATCTTTCGCAAAATCTCCTCATCAGTAACTAACGTTGGCACATTAGTTGCCGTGTACAAAAGCCAACCAATGGGCATGCCTTGTTTCAATATTGGGACAGCCCAATATCGAGCCTGCTCACACAACACTAGCACCCATTCACCCGATGTTTCAGAATTGGGGATTAAATTTTTAACCAGTGCATCTGGGGGCGCCACAAGCATCCCTGTCTGGATTAAAGATTGAATCAAAACTTCTGGAGTAAAGAATGACAAAACTGGAGAATCTTTATCCCACCCCTCAACAAACCCTTTTGCATCTTTCCCCAATTCTCCAGTTGTAACGAACCACCCCTCTTCATAGCCGCCGTAGTTCACCTTCCCCAAGAAAGCATGCAGATCATTTGCCGACAAATTTTTATCATTGTATGCTTTGCACTCAACATGAACCTTTTTCTTCGAGACTCGATGCGTGCACAGCAGGTCAATTTCGCATGCGTTCACGCGAATGTTTGAGACAACATCATAGTTTTGTCGAACTACCCAATCTCGAATGAAATGCTCCAGAACATCACCCTGCTCTTTATTTGCAGTCCCCGCTGTGTGTAAAACTTCAATTCTCATAACTTCTAAATTTACTCCTCCGCGTTCAGCTCGTCGCCCATGCGGTATTTGATGTCATAGTTAACCTTAAATTTCGTCAGTACACTCACCGTGGAAATTCACCTGTTCATCCATTAGGATAGCCTTCGCTATTGCATTTGCAAGCCTTGGGGGCACAGCATTGCCAACCTGCTTC
>JAKSMD010000016.1 GCA_024400815.1 Bacteroidales bacterium
GACCCGTGACCTCCTGACTGCCAGTCAGACGCGCTACCAACTGCGCTAACGCCCCTTTTTGCGAGGGTACAGGGCCCTGCATCCTCGCTGAATGTGTTTCATCAGACTTTGATTTCAACATCAACACCGCTTGGCAATTCAAGCTTCATCAATGCATCAATAGTCTTTGTAGTTGTACCGTAAATGTCCAACAATCTTTTATAGGTGGAAAGTTGGAATTGCTCTCTTGATTTTTTGTTTACGAAAGTAGAGCGGTTTACAGTAAAGATCTTGGTATGTGTTGGCAATGGAATAGGTCCTACCAAAACAACCTTGTCGTCCTTCACGCTGTTAACAGTCTTTACGATTTTTTCAGCAGACTTGTCAACTAAGGTGTGGTCGAATGATTTTAATTTAATTCTAATTCTGTGACTCACTTTATTTGTTTTTAATATTTATAAATATGTTTTTTATCGTTTATTTCTACAAGATAAATCTTCCTACATTCATTATATAGTCTTTAACTTCGGCTGGAACCTCTGCATATTTAAGAAATTCCATATTGAATGTTGCCCTACCGGATGAGATGGAACGGAGTGATGTGACATAACCGAACATCTCAGCCAATGGAACTTGAGCCGTGATGACTTGGAAACCGACTTTTGCATCAATTTGCTCCAAGACAGAGCGTCTGCGGTTAAGGTCGCCTGTGACATTCCCGATGTATTCATCTGGAGTGGTAATTTCAACCTTCATGATAGGTTCCAAAATAGCGGTGTCAGAACTTTGCAAAGCTTCTCTGAAACCGATTTTAGCGCAAATCTCAAATGCTAATGCATCTGAATCCGAAGGATGTGTTTCACCATCCGTCACGGTTACGGCCATGGCCAATACGGGGAAACCGTACTTGCCGTTTGACATAGCAATCTTAAAGCCCTTTTCTGCACCTGCAAGGTACTCTTTAGGAACAGCCCCGCCTTTAACTTCGCTTGCGAATTGCAAACCTTTGGCATCGTATGGCAGTGGCTGGATGTTGAAATCCATCACTGCAAACGAACCCTTGCCGCCATTCTGACGTTTGTAGGCAGAATGATAGGTGATAGGTTGGGAGAGGGCTTCCTTGTATGCCACTCTCGGTTTGCCGTGGTTGCAGTCCACATTGAACTCACGTTTAAGACGGTCCAAAAGGATGTCCAAATGAAGTTCACCCATACCGCTGATGAGGATTTGTCCAGATTCGGAATCTTCCTTCACTACGAAGGTCGGGTCTTCATCGGACAATTTTTCCAATGCGGACATCATCTTGTCTTCGTCATCTTTCGTCTTCGGTTCAATTGCTATTTGAATGACCGGTTCGGGGAAGGTGATGTTTTCAAGGACGATGGGGTGTTTGTCATCGGTCAAACTATCGCCGGTATGAATCTCTTTCATACCGACCAATGCCACGATGTTACCAGCGGTAACGGATTCCAACGGCTGTTGCGTGTTGGAGTGCATTTGCAGGATTTTAGAGACTCTTTCCCTTTTACCGGAGGTGACGTTGTAGATGCTTTCGCCGGTTTTCAGTTCGCCGGAATAGACTTTGATGAAAGTCAGTTTGCCGACAAACGGGTCGGTGGCAATTTTAAATGCCAGTGCGGAAAACGGTGCAGTGGCGTCCATTTCGCGTGTTTCTTCTTTTTCCATTTTGGGATTCATACCGGCAATGGCAGGCATATCCAGCGGGGAAGGAAGATAACTTACGATAGCGTCCAACAGCTTTTGCACGCCTTTGTTTTTGAAAGATGAACCGCAAAGTACGGGTTCGATCTTGTGCTCCAAAGTGGCTTTGCGTATGGCGGCGACCAATTCTTCAACAGTGATGCTGTCGGCATCTTCAAAGTACTTCTCCATGAGGGCTTCGTCAAATTCCGCCAATGTTTCGATGAGCTGGGTGCGATAAGTTTCGACATCGTCAGTCATGTCGGCAGGAATATCAATTTCCTCATATGTGTTGCCCTGGTCTTCTTCATTCCATTGGTAGGCTTTCATCTCGATAAGGTCCACCAAACCGATGAACGAGTCTTCAACGCCGATTGGGAGTTGAATGGGTACCGGGTTGCCTTTCAGCTTCTCGCGGATTTGGTCCACGGCGGCATAAAAGTTGGCTCCGGAACGGTCCATCTTGTTAATGTAGCAGATGCGGGCGACATTGTACTTGTTTGCCTGTCTCCAAACAGTTTCCGATTGGGCTTCCACGCCGCCAACGGCGCAGAAGATTGCTACGGCTCCATCCAATATTCTCAAAGAACGCTCAACTTCTACGGTGAAATCAACATGACCTGGTGTGTCGATGATGTTGATTTTGTAGTCGTCGGACTGGTGTTTCCACATCACTGTGGTTGCGGCGCTTGTAATCGTAATCCCACGTTCCTGTTCCTGCACCATCCAGTCCATGGTTGCAGTACCCTCGTCAACTTCGCCGATTTTGTAATTCTTTCCGGTATAATAGAGGATTCTCTCTGTGGTTGTCGTTTTACCTGCGTCAATATGGGCCATGATGCCGATATTGCGAATGTTAAGTAAATCTTCAGCCATTGTGTTGTAGTCTTATTATCCGAAAATATAATGAATGTATTAAGGTTATTACATACGCATGTGAGCGAATGCCTTGTTGGCTTCGGCCATTCTGTGAATTTCTTCTTTCTTCTTGAAAGCAGCGCCTTCAGATTTGTAAGCAGCCATGATTTCTTGAGCCAATTTGTCGGCCATAGTCTGTTCGTGGCGTTTACGTGCGAAAGAGATCAAACTCTTCATACCGATTGATTGTTTTCTACCCGGCTTGATTTCTTCAGGAACGGGGAGAGTGGTACCACCGACACGTTTACTTTTTACTTCGACGCTAGGAGTAACATTTTCCAATGCTTTTTTCCAAACTTCGATACCATTTTCTTTGGTCTTTTCTTCTACGATGTCGATAGCTTTATAGAAAATCTCAAATGCGAGATTTTTTTTGCCTTTCAACATAATGTTATTGACGAATTTGGTTACCAATTCATCGTTGAATTTTGGATCCGGAAGAATGATCCTTTTTTTTGCATGTGAATTTCTCATGTTCTTGTATCTTCAATAATGATTATTTACTCTTGAATCACCAATCGCGGCGTTCAATTTACTTTTTTAGGTTGATAAAAGACTATTTCGCAGCTTTTTTCGGTCTCTTAGCGCCATATTTGGAGCGTCCTTGGAGACGGCCGTCTACACCTGCAGAGTCTAACGCACCACGTACGATATGATATCTTACACCTGGAAGGTCTTTTACACGACCACCACGTACGAGTACGATGGAGTGTTCTTGCAAGTTATGGCCTTCACCTGGAATGTAAGCATTCACTTCCTTACCGTTGGTCATTCTTACTCTGGCCACTTTACGCATGGCTGAATTAGGTTTTTTCGGAGTTGTTGTGTACACTCTCAAACATACGCCGCGTCTTTGCGGACAGGCATCCAATGCCCTTGACTTGCTCTGTGAAGTCAGTCTTTTTCTTCCTTTTCTTACTAATTGTTGAATTGTAGGCATTACAATTTTTTTTGTTAAACTTTTAATTTAATTATTCTTTTGACCCTATTTTTTGGGCGTGCAAAAATACACTTTTTTTGATATATCTTATTGTGGCAGTGTGTTTTTTTTTCAACAAAAAAACAGCCCGTTCAAAACGGGCTGTTTGAGGTTTATTTGAACTGAAATTTATCTTCTTTTTTTGTTCGGAGTTGGGGCGCTTGAAGCGGGCGCTTGTGTCTGTTTGGAAGCCGCATTTTTCTTATGTACCATCTCCCTCTTGTATTTTTCATCCAACTTGTAGAATTCTTGAAGATGTTTCGGAGAAAGGAATTCTTTTGCTTTTTTGTAGAATTGACTTTCCAAATTGAACAAGTTTTTCTTCAATTCGAACTTCTGATCGTATAAGTAGGTGATTTGCTTGTCTGAAAGCTCTACTTGTTCTTTATTTGGACAATTTACACACGGGGTGGGAATGCCTTTTTTCTTCAGGTTGTCGCGAAATGCGTTGTGATAGGTGATTTCGTTACGAAGGTATTGCTCGTAGGCAGTCCAGAATGTTTTGCCTTCTGCGGAACTGAGTTTGAGGTTTTCCTTCATGTAGCTGATTCTGTCTTGCACCATTTTGTTGACATCTGGCTTGTCTTGGGCCTTTCCCATTAGGAGTGTCGTCGCAAAAAGACAGACTAATAATAATACACGTTTCATTTTTAGTTCTATTTTTAATAATTGTAATAATCTATTTGAGCTAGTTCGTCACTGTAATAGTCCGCCATCTGATCCTCCAATTGTTGTTCGGTGGTCTGATTAGCAATTACGATATTGCTGCCTTTGACTTCGTCATCGGACATGAACTTGACTACTATGGTGCTGCAAATTACGAGCGCAGCGACAGCCGCAATACCGCTCATCCAGAGGGTTCGTTTCTTTCGTTGCTCTTTGTGGATGGCATTCATCACCTGAGACGGAAGTTGTTCGAAATAATCTTCTGGAATTTTATAGTGCTCTTCTTTACTGAGTTTGTCTAAATCTATCATAACTTTTAGGAAAAAAACAGTTTGAATGACTCTAGTTGTTTTAAAAAGTTAAATGCTCGGATAAACTTTTTTTGATTTTTTCTGCAGCGAAGTGATAGGATGCCTTGAGCGCACTTTCTGAGGTGTCGAAAATCTGTGCCATTTCGGCATAGGGCGTCTCATCATAGTAGCGCATAGTGAATACAGCACGCTGTTTTGGAGGCAATTTGATGATGGCTTCTTGCAGCAATTGTTCTATTTCTGAAGCGGAAATGAAATTGTCGTCTGCATGGGTGACGACTAAAAAGTCGGTGTAGCTGTCATCAGACAGATTCAGCAATTTTTTCTTCTTTTCGATAAATGTCAGCGCTTCATTGGTGCATATTTTCGAAATCCAGGTTTTCAAACTTGAGTCACCACGGAATTTGTCTAGATTTTTCCAGAATTTAATACACACATTTTGTGTGACGTCGTTCGCATCTTCGTGGGTGACTACAATGCGGCGGGCGTTATAGTAGATGAAACGCTGATATTTTTTCAACAAGAGACCGAAGGCCTGTTCTTGGGTCTTATTGTTGGCGAATAGAGATAATATGTATTCGTCGGAAATTTCGGCCATGAATGTTTATTATTTGCGGGCAATGACTTTCTTTGCAGCTTCAATGATATGCTCTTTGTCCAAACCATAGAGTTTCAACAATTCATTGGGCGTGCCGCTTTCGCCAAATGTGTCGTCCACAGCTACCATTTCTACTGGAGTCGGCAATTCGCGACATAAGAGTTGGCAAATCGTATCACCCATGCCGCCGTTCATCAAGTGCTCTTCTGCGGTAACTACGCATCTGGTCTTGTTGACACTGCTTAAAACGGCCTCTTTGTCTAACGGCTTGATGGTGGTGATGTCGATGACTTCTGCCGTTATGCCTTGTTCTGCCAAATCGTATGCGGCTTGGAGGGCAGGGTAAACCATGTGGCCTGTGGCAAAGATGGTGACATCAGTGCCTTCGTTCATCTTGATGGCTTTGCCAATGATGAATGGCTCTTCTTTAGTGAAGTTCGGAACTGCCGGACGACCGAAACGGATGTAAACCGGTCCATTGTATTCTGCAGCCGCGATGGTTGCCATCTTGGTTTGAGTGTAGTCGCACGGACTCAACACGACCATGTTCGGGAGCATTTTCATTAAACCGAGGTCTTCCATCATTTCATGGGTGGCGCCATCTTCACCGACGGTAAGTCCAGAGTGTGAAGCACAAATCTTTACATTGAGGTTGGAATAAGCGACGGTCATACGGATTTGGTCATAGACACGACCGGTGATGAAACCTGCAAAGGCACTTGCGAATGGAACCTTACCACTGAGCGCGAGACCGGCGGATATGCCTACCATGTTGGCTTCTGCAATACCGACTTGAATGAATCTGTCAGGAAATTCTGCTTTGAAATCTCCCATTTTTACGCTGCCGGTAACATCTGCGGTTAATGCGAATACGTTAGGGTTGTTTTTGCCGGCTTCTACCAGCCCTGCTCCGAAACCGGAACGAGTGTCTTTTAAAATGTTGCTTTCTATCTTTTCCATTATGTAAATAATTTTGCGTGCAAAAATACGAAATTTGAGAATTATAAGTTATTAAAAAATCTTTTTCTTTTGCGGAAGTTTTTATGGAATAGTTTTATCAATGAAATTTCGACTTCTCCAAGTGGTGCTGCTATTGACTTTCGGGTTAATAGTGATGGTCGGGAGTGCTCAACAAAACAGCACTTTTCGAGTGGGACATGTTGTCGTTGATACGAATGTTTTCCGCTTGGACTCCCTATCCATTGTGCCAGAATCCTTCCAAATTCAAAATTTGCAGCCTACGCAGTATCAGTTGGACCCGATTGCGGCTACGCTCTATGTTAAAGATTCTTCTTTGATAGGGCAAACGCTTTTTTACCGTTACCAAACTTTTCAAATGAATTTTTCGCAACCAGTACGTCATAGGTCTGTTGAGCTAATCGAACCCTTGAAGTCACATTATCAGCCAGCGGTCAATCCGCTATCTACGGTGGCAGATCTTCAAGATGAGGATCGTTTGTATAGCTCGGGTTCCATTTCCAGAGGCGTCTCTGTTGGAAATGCACAAGATTTGGTCTTAAATTCTTCACTGAATCTGCAACTTTCAGGAAAACTTTCGGATGATGTGGAAATCAATGCCGTAATTTCAGATCGTAATATCCCAATTCAGCCCGAAGGTAATACGCAAACATTATATGATATCAATAATATATTTATTACATTAAAATTATTGGATATACTGAGGGTGGATGCAGGCGATATTGAGATTTTTTCTCCTAAAGATGAATTTCTTTCGGTTTCTCGCAACTTGCTTGGCATGAAAGCAAATACGAATTTTGCTTTTGGTGGAAAAACGAAAATGGTGAATGCTATTGGGGGTGGCGTCGCTAAGGGTAAGTTTTTCAGACAAACGGTAATGCCGCTCAATGGCGTGCAGGGCCCCTATAAACTTTATGGAGAGGATGGGGCTGTGGGCATCGTTATTGTAGCTGCATCTGAGCGGGTTTATGTGGATGGCATCTTGCAGGTAAGGGGGGAGGAAAATGATTATACTATGGATTACAATACTGCAGAACTGACCTTTACACCGAAAATGCTGGTTACGACTGAAAAGCGTATTGTGGTGGAATTTGAATATACCGACAAACACTATACGCGATATAATCTTTTTTCATATAATGATCTTGCCTTTGGCGACAAATGGAAATTGCGGGTTAACTACTATCAAGAACAGGATTTGCGCAACCAATCGATTCAACCTGAACTGAATAATGACCAAAAACTTTTTTTGTCCACCATGGGCGATGATGTAGAGCATTGCTATTATGACTTTGTGGATACAGTTTCAAATCCATTGGATAGAATCCTCTATTGCAAAAAAGATACGATTGTGACTGGGACGGTGTACCATGATGTTTACGAATATTCCACCTCCGATAGCGTGCTGCGATATGCCTTGGGCTTCACCTATATGGGGGCAAATAAGGGCTCCTACAAATTGCTGGCAAGCACGGCCAATGGACGAGTTTTCGGTTGGGTGGCGCCTGTGGATGGAACGCCAAGCGGTGATTATGAACCGGTTATCCTTCTGTCAACCCCCAAATTGATTCAAATGGCAACGGTGGCTGCGGAGTATCAGATCGCTCCTAAGACATGCCTGAAGACGGAGCTGGCTCTTTCCAATTATGATCAGAATCTTTTTTCTAAAAAAGACGATAATGATAATGTGGGCTTTGCCTATTTCTTAGATTTCAACCATGGTCATCGTATTCTAAATCGAGACAAGGACACAACGGATTGGACTTTCCAATCGGCTTTACGCTGGCAGTTTGTCCATAAAAATTTCCATGCAGTGGAAAGCTTCCGTGAGGTTGAGTTTGCGCGCGACTTTAATTTGAAAGAGGACTATTCGACAACACATTCGGAACAAATGCTACAAGCAGACCTGGGGTTCGTGCATGCGCAGAATGCTCGCACTTTCTATACGCTAAATTGGTTCTCCCGATTTGGAGATGTTTCTGCCCTTCGAAATCAGTTGCGCTCCGAAAATCACTTTGAACATTGGAACTTTAATACGAAGACGTCTTATTTGTATACGCGCGACTCTTTGTGGCATAGTAATTTCTGGTCTTCATTTAACGATATTCGCTATAAATTCCAAAAAATTGAATTGGGCGCTACCGATAGAGTAGAACACAATATTTTCAAAAGCACCCGTACGGATACGTTGCGCGCAGATGCCTATGCCTTTAATGAAGCAATGATTTATTTGAACAACAGTGATTCTTCAAATTATAAATATGGAATCACCTATAAGAATCGATTGGATTTTGCGCCTTTTGAAGATCTTTTGAAACTGAACCAGCGTGTTCACGAAGTCAGTGCGCTTTTCCAAATAAATAGAATTCGGAATCAGCATTTTGGAGTAAATGCCACCTATCGGAATCAGAGCTTGAAAGATAGTGCCGGTGTCTTTTCACCAGAACACTATTTTGTTGGAAAACTTGAATATACGGGGCGTTTTTGGAAGAATGCATTGATATTGAGTACCTATTATGAAGTTGGAAGCGGAATGGAGCAAACCAAAACCTTCACCTATGTCAAAGTGGCAGATGGACAGGGTACCCACGTGTGGAACGATTATAATGGAAATGGTATTGAAGAAATCGATGAATTTGAAGTCGCGGCCTTTCAAGATGAGGCGGATTATGTGAAAGTCTGGTTGGCCAGCAATGATTATCAAAACACGTATAATAATCAGTTTACCCAAAGTGTGCAATTGAGACCGGCTTCTGCTTGGGGACAAAAAACGGGTTTCCGGAAATTCTTGTCTCGTTTCCAGGATGTCGCGATATTCCGGTCGCAGCAAAAACAGTCCGTTCCGAATTTCAATCCATTTTATACCCATTTGGAAGATACGAATGTGGTGAGTCGCATCTTGAATGTCAATAATACGTTTTCTTTCAATAATAGTTCGTCTAAATTTGCTTTTGACTTCATTGTTCAAGCCAATCAGAATAAAAGCCTTTTGTATTATGGTTATGAGTATAGTCGTATGGGACAGCAGCAAATATTGTTGAAAAGTGCTCCCTGTGACTTCTTGTTTCTCCAAGCAGGGTACTTGCATCAGCAGAATGCCAACTGCTCCGAGATGCTGATTAACCGGAATTATGAAATCGAGCAGCATCAGGGCGACGGCAAAGTGCAACTTCAATTCGAAAATAGATATATGGGTGTGCTTTCTTATGCATTTGTTTCGAAAAGCAATCTTTTAGGCGGCGAAAAAGTAAACCAGCACAAACTTTCTGCGCAATTTGAATATCGAATGGTGAAGCGCGGCATACTTTCGCTGACCGCACAATATATACACATCAAAGGAAATCTGGAAAATGGAACGGCATTATCTTATGTGATGCTCGAAGGCTTGAATGTGGGTCGGAATGCAATTTGGAATTTATCGTATCAAATGGCCGTAACGGACTACCTTCAGGTCTCCTTGCAGTATGATGGTAGGGCGTCCCAAGGACATCGTCTTGTCCATACGGGGAATGTGACCCTAAAAGCGCAATTTTAATTTTTTTAACCATAGAATGTGAATATTGTTTTCTGTCGTAACTATTTATATTGTTGATAATCAAATATATGATTGCTATTATTAAATCAGTTGAAAAAAAAAGTGTTTAAAGTTAAAATTCAAAAGAAATTTGTAGTATTTTTGGCGCTCTAAAAATTATAGGGTTAATTGTGCTATGTAACTTTTTAGATTTAGATGCGTATAAGAAAGGTTGTATGTAACAGCAAATTGAAGGTGAATTGTACATAACACATTGACACGTATAATGTTATGGTAGAATAAAACATGTAATAACGATGGAATTTCGCTTGAAAAAAGTCAGTATTTTGTTGCTTTTGACCGTAGTATTTGGGGTCACGAGTTATGCGCAAGATGATGTGCAGTTTACCCTTTTCCCATGGGCTACCTCCTATTATAATGCGGGTGGCATTGGCGAACAAAGCAATACTTTGTGTTTTACCGCCATTTATGGAAACAAGTATTTAGGGTGGAACGATGTCTATACTGACGAAAATGGAGCTCAAATGAAAGATAAGACGGCTCCACAGGATTTCCTCTTCAATATGGAGTCCTATCTTAAAAAATTACATGGTTCTTTGGGTTTGTCTTTAGTTAGTGACCGTATTGGTTACTATAATAATATTGGCGTTAAATTCGGTTATTCATACAAATTGCGTATTGGTGGCGGTCATTTGGGCATTGGTGCTCAGGTTTCCTTATACAACCAAAAAATTGATGCTGATGGATTCCGTCCAATACAAGAGGGGGATCAGGTGCTGAGCGATTTGGATGAATCTACATTGGATTTGGATGCTAACTTAGGTCTGTTGTATAAGACAGATCAGTGGTATGCTGGTGTTGGTGTAACCCAATTAATCAGTGCTTTTGATAAGAATCAGGCACTTCGTCTTACAGGCGAACGCGGTTCTCAAAGAAATCCGCAATTGTATATCCATGGCGGTTATACATGGATTATTCCGGCCAATCCGAATTGGGAGCTTATGCCTCAAACGATGATTAAAACAGACTTTAAGGTGGCGCAATGGGACATGATGGTCTTGGCGCGCTATAATGGCGTATTCTGGGGTGGTTTGAGCTATAGATTGCAAGATGCAGTCTCTGTCTTATTTGGCGCTCGTCCATTCTATAATTCCTCTAATATTTATTTGAAGGGATTGGATGCTGGCGTTTCTTATAGCTTTACTACGAATACTTTAGGATATCGTCCGAACCGAAGCTTTGGTGATATTGAAGTGATGGTACGCTATTGCTTTGATATCTATAAACCAGAGGTGTTCTCCGGTTATGGCAATACTCGTTATTTATATAAAAACAGATATTAGAAAATAAAATCTGATTTATTACGTTTGGAAAAATAATAAAATTAATAAAGATGAAAAGGGTAATTATTCTTATCGCTGCGACACTGGTTGTTTTCGTGTCGTGTAAAAATGGTGGCGACGGCCAATTAGTAGGAGTCAGTGACCGTCCCGAATTTTTAGATTTGGAACCATTTGGAATGGTTTATGTTCCGACGGGCCATTACTTGATGGGTGGTGGTGATCAGGACGTTCCATTCGCTCTGACCCAACAATCCAAAAACGTTACCATTCAGGCTTTTTGGATGGACGAAACGGAAATCACCAATAACGAATATCGTCAATTCGTATATTGGGTACGCGACTCTATCGCCCATGTTTTGTTAGGTGACGCTGAAATTACAGACGAAGAAAAGTATGGTCACTATCAAAAATACACGAAAGGTGAAAACGAAGGTGAAATTATGGAGCCTAAGTTGATCAACTGGAAAGAAGAAATTCCTTGGGATTCTGACAATGAAGAAGTCCAAGCTGCTTTGAGCCCATTGTACAACAAGGTGAACACCCGATTCTATCATTTCCGTCCAAATACTGCTAATACTTCTATGTACAATTACGAATATTGGTGGTATGACTATCGCAACTATCGTGATCCGAAGAATCCGGATGAATTTGGTGCTGCATCAAAGGAATTGGATAAAGAAGGTGTTGATTTCGGCGGTCTTTATGCTAACCGTCCGAGCAGCCAAGGAACTGGTTACCAACGTTTCATCAAACATGAAGTGGTCAACATCTATCCTGATACATTGTGTTGGGCGCATGATTTCGTTTACTCCTACAACGAACCGATGGTGTTGAACTATTTCTCCAACCCTCAATATGATAATTATCCTGTAGTCGGTGTGAGCTGGCAACAAGCAAAGGCATTCTCCCATTGGAGAACCCAACTCCGTTTCGCTTGGCTTGCTGGTAAAGAATATGCTAACGAACAAGAATTCAGACTCCCGACCGAAGCAGAATGGGAATGGGGCGCAAGAGGCGGCAACTCGCTTACGCCATATCCTTGGGGCGGCCCTTACACCACGAACCGCAATGGCTGTTTCTTGAGCAACTTCAAACCTCAAAGAGGTAACTATATCGCTGACGACAATTTCTATCCGAGCATTGTCGCTCACTATTATCCAAACGATTGGGGCTTGTTTGACATGAGCGGTAATGTGGCAGAATGGTGCGAGGACGCATTCGACAAATCTGCAACTAACTTCACTCACGATATGAACCCGGTTTACATCTATTATGCTAAAAAAGATGATTCTCCAGCTAAGAAAAGAAAAGTAATCCGTGGTGGTTCTTGGAAAGACGTCAGCTATTTCACTACCGTATATGCAAGAACTTTCGAATATCAAGATACTTGTAAATCTTATGTCGGCTTCCGTAATGTTCAAACCTTCATGGGTCGTCAAAGAGGTGATAACTCAAGCAAGAGCGCTTCACATGTTTACTAAAATAAATAATCAAAAATAAATAATCACAAATCATTAACTAAATTAAATTAATCAAAAATGAATGCATTAGACAGATTAGTTAGAACTAACGGTTACAAGAACTTTATGGCTAAATTGTACGGCTGGGGTGCAGCTGTCGTCATTGTAGGTGCCTTGTTTAAAATCTTGCACTGGCCGGGTGCTAACATCATGCTTATGGTCGGTATGTTCACGGAAGCCGTGATTTTCTTCTTGTCCGCTTTCGAACCGCCTCATGTAGAATTCAACTGGGCTTTGGTTTATCCTGAATTGGCTATCGGTCAAGATGAAGAAACTGTTGAACCAACCAAAAGAGAAAGAAAGAAAGCTGTTCAAGGTGCTTCTGCTACACAACAACTTGATAAGATGCTCGAAGACGCTAAAATCGGACCGGAACTTATCGAAAGCTTGGCTACTGGTATGAGAAACTTGAGCGAAAACGCTAATAAATTGGCTGGTGTTTCTGATGCTGCTGTTGCTACGGATAGCTATGTTGGCAATCTCACTAAAGCTGCAGAATCTGTTCGTAATCTGTCTCTTAAATATGATAAGGTTGCTGCTTCTCTCGAAACCGACGCTAACGCTTCCACTGCTTATATCGATGGTTTGAAGAAAGCTACGAACGCTATTAACCAAATGGCTGCTGCTTATGAACAAACCACTACTTACAAGGCAGAAATGGATAAGTTGACAAACAATATCGCTGCTTTGAGCAAGGTTTATGGTAATATGCTTGCTGCAATGGGTGTCAATACCAATAAATAATCTAATTTCATCACTAATTTCACTAATATTAATCTTAAATAATTAGATATGGGTGCAACAAATTGTCCGGAGACCCCGAGACAGAAGATGATTCAGATGATGTATTTGGTATATACGGCTATGTTGGCTTTGAACGTATCCGCTGATATCTTGAATGCCTTCGTCGTCGTTGATGATACTCTTGTTACTTCTACGCGTAATGCTTCTCACCAAAATGCAAATGACTACAACTGGTTTGAACAACAAAAAGTCATCCTTGGTGAAGCTAAAATTCATGACGCTTATGTAAATGCTAAACAACTTAAGAAAGAAAGCGACGCTATGGTTAAATACATTGAAAAGATGCGTAGCGACCTTATTTTCTATGTTGATGGCGACTCTATTGCTGAAGTTAAAAACGATCAAGGTAAAACAGTTAAGGTATCAAAGACTGTTGCTACGATCGATAGAAAGGATAACTTCGATATCCCTACTGATTTCATGATCAATCAGGGACATGCTAAGGAACTTAAAGATAGAATTCTTAAATACAAGCAAAACATTCTTAAATTAGTCAAACCAGAGCAAAGAAAAGGTATGGAAGAAGCTATTGGTTTGAATGTGGATGCTAAATTCAAGAAAGATGGTGTCGCTCAAAGCTGGGAAACACATAACTTCGACCATATTATTGCTGCTGCTGCTGTCACGTTGCTCAACAAAACTATCGGTGAAGTACGTAACTCCGAATCCATCATGCTGAATTACCTTAAGGCTTCTATTAGTGCTGATGACTTTAAGTTTGACCATGTTGAAGGCCGCGCTATTCCTAAATCCCAAATGGTATTCCAAGGCGACAGCTATGAAGCTGACATCATCGTGGCTGCTTATGATACAAAATCAACTCCTGAAGTTTACTATAAGATGGGTGCTGATACCCTTACCGAAGCTGGCCTTGCTGGTGCTACCAAATTGGAAGGCGAAAACGGTGTCGTTAAGTTGAAAATCGGTGCTGGCGACCTTGGCGAAAAGAGATTCGCTGGTTTGATTAAGATTATGGATCCAAGCGGCCAACCTAAATATTATGGCTTCAAGGATAAATACTCTGTATTGAAACCTTCTGCAACTATCGCTGCTGACAAGATGAATGTTCTTTATGCCGGTATTGCAAACCCAGTATCCGTTTCTGCTCCAGTTGATCCTGGTAAACTTAGCCTTTCTTTCCCTGGCTGTAGCGTTTCTTCTCAAGGTGCTGGTAAATATAATGTTTCAGTTCCTGCTTCTTTGATTGGCAAGACTGTAAATGCTACCGTATCTGCTAAATTGGGCGAATCTACAAAAGCTCTCGGCTCTACTACTTTCCGTGTAAAGAAGGTTCCAGATCCTCGTGCCGTATTGGGTGCTAATATTCGTAGCGGTAAACACGCTAAAGCTGAATTGACCGCTAACCCTATTATCCGTGCTACTATGGGTGAAGATTTCGCATACGACTTGAAATGGAAGGTTACTTCATTCCGCGTTGTATTTGTAAGTAAAGGTATGGAAGATCCTCCAATCGCTTGCCAAGGTGGTACACTTTCTGACGCTGTTAAAGCTAAGATCTCCAAATCTTCCGCTAACACTGTTATCTATTTTGAGGATATCAAAGTTTCCTCCGAAGCCGGTTCCCGTACTTTGGATGGTTTCTCAGTCCGTATTCGTTAATTCTTTATAAAACAATATTAATTATGAAAAAGTTTGGTTTTTTATTATTAGGAATTTTTGCTGTCTCCTTCTTGTTTGCTCAAGAAGATGAAGAAAACGGCAGCACTATGAACCAGCCGGTTGACCGTGCTCCCGCTGAATACCCTTGGGAACAGGTTGATGTCGGCGAATTCTCTGACCCAGTACCGTATGCTCCAATTCGTCAAGCTGATGTGATGAGTTATTACACCATTTGGAGAACTATCGACTTGCGCGAAAAGGTTAATCACCCTTTGTATTTCCCGACAGAAGTGAGCGGCACTTGGCGTAGCTTGGCTCAACTTATTTTTGATGCCGTTGATATGGATCATCCTGAAAAAGTTGACAATGTTTTGCCTTTGTACTCTGATGATATGTGCACAATGCCGACTCCTCGTGAAGAACTCAAAGGTAATTTAGCTCAAACACAACAGATTCCTCAATATGATGAAGAGGGTGAAGAAATCGGTACGCAAGAATTGGTTATCCAATTTGAACCGAAACAGATTACCTGTTACAACATCAAGGAAGTATGGTATTTTGACAAGCAATCCTCAACGCTCAAATACCAGATCATGACCCTTGAGCCGATTTTGGAATATGAAAAACCAAATTCTTCAAGTTATGATGATGTAGTTGAAGAAGAGGATGACAATGAAGTTCAAGGTGCTCTGACAAAGAAAAGAATCGGCTATATCTATTATGACGAATTGAGACCTTTCTTGGCTAAACAAGAAGTTTTCAATGTCAAAAATAACGCCCAACGTCTTTCTTTTGATGACCTTCTCACTTGGAAACGCGATTTCGCAAGCTTGATTTACAAAGAAGCCAATGTTTACGATCGTGAAATCCAAGAGTACATCACTAATTCACGCGACCAACGTATCGAATCGGAAAGAATCACCGATAAACTTCGTACTCTCGAAAACGATCTTTGGGAATTTTAATACAATCAAACTTTTTCATAATTTGCTATAACGGATGCTTCGGCATCCGTTTTTTTTTCTCCGCAAAAGGGATTCTTTGCATATATTTTTTTTTTTTTTAGTGTGATAATGTGCGCAAGTTTATGTTACATTTGCACTCTAATTTTAATAATATGATAATTGTAACTGGAGCTGCAGGTTTCATCGGAAGTTGTATGGTCGCCAAACTTAATGAGATGGGAAGAGGCGATATTATTATGGTGGATGATTTTACAAAAGAAATCAAACGCCGCAACTGGGAGACTAAGTTGTACGTTGATAAAGTACAACGTGACGATTTTTTCCAATGGGCTGAGCAGCATGCTCGTGAGATTGACTTTATCGTTCACCTAGGCGCAAGGACGGACACTACTGAATTCGACTATTCTGTGTTTGAGGAACTGAATGTATCTTATACGCAGCGTGTGTGGAGTTTTGCAACGAAGTACGGCGTTCCCTTGGTTTATGCCTCTTCTGCTGCTACATACGGCGCTGGAGAATTGGGTTATGTGGATGAGGAAAAATTGGCGTATCAATTGCAACCTCTGAATCCTTATGGAAAGTCTAAGAATGAAATAGACAAGTGGATTTTGAAACAGACGACAACCCCACCGTTGTGGTATGGTTTCAAGTTCTTTAATGTTTATGGCCCCAATGAATATCATAAAGGTCGCATGGCATCCGTCATCTTGCATTCCTTTCATCAAATTCAAGAGACGGGCAGGGTGAAATTGTTCCGATCTCACAGAGCCGATTTCGCTGATGGAGAGCAATTGCGAGATTTTGTTTATGTGAAGGATGTTGTCCGTATGATATATTGGTTTATGCAGCATCATCCGGCAAGCGGTATTTATAATCTCGGTACCGGTTGCGCCCGTCCTTTCTTGACCTTAGCGACAGCTACATTTAAAGCGATGAATTTGGAACCGGTAATTGATTTTGTTGATATCCCAGAAGATATTCGAGATAAATACCAATATTTTACCGAAGCTAAGATGTCTAAAGCGCGTTCTGCCGGGTACAGACGGCCATTTTATAGTTTGGAAAGCGGTGTGAAATCTTATGTTACTCGCTATCTGCTTAAAGATAAGGTATATTGAAAAACGCAAAAAAATATTTTTATAGCCGAAAAAAAATTTGCATACTAAAAAGAATTTTATATCTTTGTAAATCTAAATCAAGACTCGTAACAAGGTAAAAATCTTGTAATTAAAGAAACTGAAAAAGTCATATGCCAATGAAAAATTTCACGGATAAAGAAATACTCCAAACCCTGAAGTCTGTCTTTGGATTTGATAAATTCAAAGGAGACCAGTTGAAGATTATCAAGACGCTTTTGAAAGGAAAGGACTGTTTTGTTATCATGCCTACTGGTGGGGGAAAATCATTGTGTTATCAACTGCCAGCACTGATGAAAGAAGGAACGGCGATTATCATATCTCCGTTGATTGCATTGATGAAAAATCAGGTCGATGCAATTCGAAATTTCGGCACCGATATGGGAATTGCTCATTTTTTGAACTCCTCTTTGACGAAAATGGAAATCAATGAGGTGAAGAATGATTTGCTGGCCGGAAAGACGAAACTGCTGTATGTTGCTCCTGAAACATTGACTAAAGAGGAAAATGTGAAGTTTTTCCAAGATGTGAATGTTTCCTTCTATGCCGTAGATGAGGCACACTGTATTTCTGAATGGGGACATGATTTCCGTCCGGAATATCGTAGAATTCGTACGATAATTGATAAAATTGGCAAAAAAGTGCCTGTGATTGCCCTTACCGCAACCGCAACTCCAAAGGTCCAAAGCGATATCCAAAAGAATTTGGGCATGGAAAAGGCAGAAGTCTTTATTTCATCGTTCAATCGTCCGAACCTTTATTACGAAATTAGAGAAAAGACAAAAGATGTGGACAAGGAAGTGGTGAAGTTTATTAAAAACCATCCGGGAAAGTCTGGCATCATCTATTGTCTGAGCAGAAATAAAGTAGAAGAGCTGGCAGAGTTCTTAAAAGTGAACGGCATCCGCGCTCTGCCGTATCATGCCGGATTGGATTCCAAAGTCCGTGTGCAAAATCAAGATGATTTCTTGATGGAGAAGGCCGACGTCATTGTCGCAACGATTGCGTTCGGTATGGGTATTGACAAACCGGATGTTCGTTTTGTTATCCACTATGATATGCCGAAGAGCTTGGAAGGCTATTATCAAGAGACCGGCCGTGCAGGTCGTGATGATGGCGAAGGCATTTGTGTTGCATTCTATGATAACAAGGATTTGCGGAAACTTGAAAAGTTCTCGACCAAGAAAGCTGTTGCGGAGCAGGAAATTGTAAAGCAACTGCTTGCGGAAACAGCCGCCTACGCGGAGTCTACCAGTTGTCGTCGTAAACATCTGTTGCACTACTTTGGGGAAGACTATCCGGAAGAAAATTGCCACAATTGTGATAACTGCAACCATCCGAAGCCACAAATGAATGCTTCTGAGCAAATTGCGCTGGTCTTGGACGTCATTCAAACGGTAAAACAGCAATTCAAAGAAGACCAGATTATCGATATCATCATTGGTAATAAGACGACTTCTATTGCCAAGTTCAAACACCATGAGTTAAAGCAATTTGGAGAGGGTCAAGAGTATGATGAGAAGTTCTGGTCCAATATTATCCGTTTGGGTATTTTCGATAACCTTATCGTTAAAGATGTTGAGAATTACGGCTTGCTGAAGATGACCCCGAAGGGCGAAAAGTATATGGTAAGTCCCTATTCGATTATGACTATTAAGCCCGAAACCGAAAAGGATGAAGATGAAGAGGAAATTATGGATAATGTTGGCGGTGGGGTTGATGAGGCATTTGACAAAGTGCTCTATGGCTTGCTGAAAGATTTGCGAAAGATTATTTCAAAAGAAGAAAACCTGCCTCCATTTGTCATTTTCCAAGATCCTTCCTTGGAGGATATGTGTATTCAGTATCCGACCACGATGGAAGAGATGAAGCGCATTGTGGGCGTAGGTGCCGGCAAAGCACAGAAGTACGGCAAGCGTTTTGTTGAATTGATTCGCAACTATGTGGATGAAAATGAGATTGAACGCCCGCAAGATTTCGTCGTAAAATCTGTCGTTAAGAAATCTGCAATAAAGGTTTTCATTATCCAAAGTATTGATAGAAAGGTTAGTTTCGAAGATATAGCGATTGCTAAAGGCTTGGAAATGGATGAATTGCTTTCTGAAATTGAAACCATCGTTGCATCCGGAACTAAAATCGATATCAGCTATTACATTGACGAAGAAATTGAGGAGTACCATCAAGAGGATATTTTGGATTATTTTGCCAATGCGGAATCTGATTCTGCCGAATTGGCTTTGCAGGAATTAGGAGAAGATGAATATTCCTTAGATGAGATTCGTGTGATGCGTATCAAGTACCTCTCCGATGTGGGTAACTAATAGAGTTAATAATAGAAATTTGTATAGATAAAAATGGAAGAAATTACAAATGCTACAACTCCGGTTGAAAATGTAGTGCCGGATGAAATCATGCCTGGTTTTGTGGCTTCTGAAGCTGCAGAAAAGAGCGAAAAATGTGAGGCTGCTCTGACGGAAGAACGCGGTGAAATGCATAAGGCCCCCTGTCTTTCTGAGTCATCAAATGGAAGTGGGAATGGAGAAGATGATGGAAAAGGCAAAGAGAATATAAGCCATTTTCTTTTAGAACTGGTGATGCTGGCCGCCATTATCGTGCTGTTTGTGTTGCATTTCTGCGGCGGCAATAAAGAGGCAGCCATGCCTGTGATACCTGCCGGAACGCCAGGCAATGGGGACATTGTGTATGTCAATATTGATACTATCAATGAGAAATATGAGCTGGTGAACCTGCTTACCGATAGTTTGGAAGCTGAAAAACAACAGAAGACTGCGCTCTTCCAAAACCGACAGAAGTCATTGGAAACTAAATTGGCCAATTATCAACGACAAATGCAAGCAGGCCAGCTGACACCGCAACAAGCTCAGTATGCGGAAGCATCATTGCAGACTGAAAGTCAGAAACTTCAAGAGGACTATGCTGCCGCTATGGCAGATTTTGAAACCCGCTTTAGTACGGCATTGGCTCAAATTGATGACTCGTTGCAAGCCGCTACGACCAGAGTGAACAAAAGACATGGCGCTTCCTTTATTTTCAAATATGGTGCTGGCGGTCCGATGCTTTATGGCGACGCTACCAAAGATATTACCAATGAAGTGTTGGATGAACTGAACAAACCGTTTAAAAAATCTAAAAAGAAATAGCGATGGCTGATTCAAATAAAGAAAAAAAGTCAAAGACTTCACGTCAGGATGTCGTCATATTGATTGTCGGTTTGATTGTGCTGCTGGGTGCAATCGCGTTTATAGGAATTTTTATGCCTAAAAAATCCCCAAAAGCAACCGAAAAAGTCGTTGAACAAGTGGACTTGTCTGCCTTGCATGTTTTTCCGCCTATCGATTTTGTAGATTCTCTGTACTATAAGAAAGTGCTGGTCTCATACAACGATGACGAGGAATCGCCGCGCGATGTTTTCTATTATAAAATGGACGATAAAGGCCAGCCTACAGATGAGAAAGTACATGAAACCCACTACTATCCTGGCAATAAAAAATATATTGATGGAAATGTGGCGAATGACTCTCGTGATGGATTGTGGTATGCCTATCATCCGAATGGCAATGTTCAAACGATGGCGCATTATCGCAACGGCGTAGAAGATGGCCAATATACGGTGTATTATGAAAACGGCAGTGTCCGTTATACGGGCAAGTATAAGGCCGGCAAGCGCATAGGGGTCTGGTCTTTCTTTGATGAAAATGAAAAACTGGTTAAGACCCAAAATTTTGATCAAAAATAGAACGATTATATACATAAATATTAATAATAACTAAAAGAATAAATTTATGGAATTACCTTTTGCAGAAGCGTGGAAAATTAAAATGGTAGAACCCATTAAAAAATCCACAAGAGAAGAACGTGAACAATGGCTTGAAGAATCTAAGAACAACATCTTTATGTTGAAATCCGAACAAGTTTACATCGATCTTTGTACTGACTCTGGTACAGGTGCAATGAGTGACAAACAATGGAGCGCTATGATGATGGGTGATGAAAGTTACGCAGGCGCGCGTTCTTTCTTTCATTTCAAAGATGCTGTAAATGAAATCACTGGTTTCCCATACGTTATTCCGACCCACCAAGGCCGTGCTGCAGAAAACGTATTGTTCTCATATCTCGTAAAACCAGGTATGATTATTCCCGGCAACGCTCATTTCGACACAACGAAGGGCCATATCGAAAGCCGTAAGGCATTTGCTATCGATGTGACTTGCGATGAAGCACATGATACCCAACTTGAAGTTCCTTTCAAAGGTAATGTCGGTCTTGACAAACTTGAAAAGGTTTTGAAAGAAAACCAAGGCAATGTCCCATTCATGGTTTTGACTGTTACGAATAACACGGTAGGCGGACAACCTGTAAGTATGCAGAATATTCGCGAAACTTGTGAACTTTGTCACAAATACGGTGTTCCAGTAAATATGGACTCTGCTCGTTTTATTGAAAATGCCTATTTCATCAAAACTCGCGAAAAAGGTTATGAAAATAAGACGATTGCTGAAATCGCTAAAGAAATGTTCAGCTATGCTGACAGTATGACCATGTCTGCTAAGAAAGACGGTTTGGTCAATATGGGTGGTTTCATTGCTACTCGTAAAGAAGAATGGTATGAAGGCGCTAAGAGATTCTGTATCCCATTCGAAGGATTCCTTACCTATGGCGGTATGAACGGCCGTGATATGGATGCTTTGGCAGTTGGCTTGCGCGAAAATCTCGAGTTTGATATGATTGAAACTCGCGTTAAACAAGTTGAATATCTTGCTAAGAAACTCGATGAATATGGCATGCCTTATCAACGTCCTGCTGGTGGTCATGCTATTTTCGTAGATGCAGACAAGGTCCTCACCAATGTTCCAAAAGAAGAATTTCCAGCACAAACTTTGACTTGCGAACTTTATCTTGAAGCAGGTATTCGTGCGTGCGAAATCGGTTATGTATTGGCTGACCGTGACCCTGTTACCAGAGAAAATCGTTTCGGCGGTCTTGATTTCGTTCGTCTTTGTATTCCTCGCCGTGTTTACACCAACAATCATATGGATGTTATCGCTGCTGCATTGAAGAATGTATATGACCGCAGAGATACCATCAAACGTGGTTTGGAAATCACTTGGGAAGCAGAGCTGATGCGTCATTTCACTTGTCAATTCAAACGTTTGAAATAATAAGTTAACTCGTGATATTGGTCATTTGCGATATTCGTGAATGGCCAATATCATTTATATATTATGGATTATGCTGATTGTAGGAGATGTTCTTGTTTCAGATGAACTGATAGACAAGTGTTTTTGTTGTGATTTGTCGTTGTGCAAAGGAGCGTGCTGCGTCGAAGGCGACTCAGGTGCTCCTGTCGCTCCAGAAGAAGTTGCTGATTTAGACGAGAACTATCCTTTTTTTCAGAAATATATGACCGAAGAAGGGGTTGCTACTATCGAAGATATTGGCGACACCTTTGTTTTTGAAGGTGAAGGTGAATTCGGGACGCCTTTGGTCCCAAGTAGCAAGGCCTGTGCCTTTGCCTTTTTTGAAGATGGCGTTTGCAAATGCGCTATTGAAAAGGCCTTTTTAAGTGGAGAGATCTCTTTCCGAAAGCCATTGTCCTGTTATCTATATCCTGTCCGAGTCAGTAAGGTGGGCAAATACATTGCTTTAAATTACCATCATTGGGATATATGTAAATGTGCTTGCAAAAAGGGTAAGGAATTGAACCTTCCCGTCTATCAGTTCTTAAAGGAACCGTTGATACGGAAGTTTGGAGTAGATTGGTATGAAGAACTGTGTAGGGCTGTTGCAGAACGAGCAGAGTAGAAACTACATGACGAATTTGAATCCGACGCCGTGAATGTTGATGATTTGGATTTTAGGTTCGCTCTTAAAATACTTACGTAATTTGGTGATGTACACGTCCATGTTGCGGGCATTGTAATAACTGTCGTCCCCCCATATTTTCTTGAGTGCATAGCCGCGTTCGAGTACCTCGTTTTTCTTTTCAATCAGCATGAGTAACAAGGCGCATTCGCGGGTGGTGATTTTTACTTCTTCGCCGTTGATATTGAGCGTTTGGCGATTCTTGTCAAATACAATCTTGCCCAATTGGATGGTGTCTTCTTCTTTTTCCTGTGGAGCCGTCCTACGCAGCAAGGCCTGAATTCGTGCCACGAGTACTTCGATAGGGAATGGTTTTGTGATATAGTCGTCGCCGCCAATCGTCAGACCTTTAATCATATCTTCTTGCAAGTTTTTGGCGGTCAAAAAGATGATAGGGATTTTCGTGTCCAATTTCCGTATTTCTTGTGCCAATGTGAAACCGTCCATCAAAGGCATCATGACGTCTATTAAGCAGATGTCGTATGTGCCCTTGCAAAACATTTCGTACGCGACTTCACCGTTTGTGGCGTGTTCTATCGTATAACCTTTCTTGGTCATATAAGTTGTAAGAACTTTACCCAGATTGACATCGTCTTCAGCGAATAAAATTTTAATAGATTCCATAGCAATTGATTTTAAGAAATACTGTTAAGCTTGCGGTTCGGCCGATTGGGCTTTTCGTAAAAGCGTGCAAATATACAAAAAAAGATACAAGTGTAATACCAAATTTCCATTTCTTAAGAATAAAATGCTAATGGATAAATAGTTGCGATGATAATGGGATTTTTTTAAGAGAAAATAATTTTATAGTTTTGAATTATCAAAAAAAATGTAATTTCGCGCTGTTTCTGTATGTCTGTTCCTAATGAACTAACTCAACGGCAAACCTATTGATTTGTAATATGTTTGCTAAAAATTATTAAAAAGTTATTATCATGAAGAAAACAGACAAAATGTATTTAAAGTCCGTTTGGATAGTGGCGGTTCTTATATTCACTATCTCGTTTGTGGAAGCGCAGACGGTTTTATATTCGGAGAATTTTGGCACGCCCTCTTCAACGACGCTTGTCCAAAATTATTCGGGATGGCAGAGTAATGTCGTTTTGTACACAAGTGATGGAACGTGCGATGTACGTTCTTCGTATGCCTCTACGGATTATGCCCGTGCATCGGGTGGAGGCAATGTGATGCTGAATGACACGGTCAAATGGTTCCAGATTTCCAACTTGAACACCCAGGGGCAGGAAGATGCTTTGTTGTATTGTGGCATTCGCAAGTCTACTGCGGTTAATGGTACGGAGCTGCTTGTTGAGGCGTCGTCAGACAGTCTTTCCTGGTATCGTCTTGCTTTATTAGACTCTCTTCCCACTGGGGCGGGCACTTCGGGCTGGTATTGGGTTCACTTCGGTGGGGTCCCATTGTGCGAGCATTTGCACATTAGGTTTTCCAACACAGGTACGACCGATTTCCGTATTGACGACCTTTTCTTAGTCGCAAATGGCGAATTGGCGGATCCTGAAGAACCCGACGAACCGGACGTTCCAACAGACACGACGGCGGTTCTTTCCTATAGCCAGGTCCCATTTTGCCTATATCCCAATCCGACGAAAGATTGGTTGAATATCCATTATGGTGGCATGTCCGTATTGTCTATGCAATTGTTTGATATTTATGGCCATGAAGTTGCACGCTGGGATGGGGAGTTGCCAGAGAAAATCGGCTGTTCTTCGTTCCCCTATGGCGTTTATATCTTAAAAGTTCACGCACAAGAGGGTGACTTTCAACTGAAAGTGGTTAGATACTAATCTGTGAAGAATGAAATGAGGTTGCGGCTGTCAATGCGGAAATTGCAGTCGCGACCTCTTTCAACTACTACTTTTTTCGTATTTTTGCGGCCTGAAATTTTGTAGTATGAAAAGAATAGGCCTTTATCTATTGCTGCTCGTTGCAGTAGCGATTTTATCTTCGTGTTCTAAAACGGAAAAGAACTATTACCCGGATGGGAATCTCCAATCAACGATCCATTACAGAATGGGCAAGGAGAGCGGAAAGTCGGTGTATTATTATGATAATCCGAACACCGTGGAAATTGAAGTTGAAATGAAACATGGCAAGCGCAACGGTGAATTTAGTCGTTATTTTGAAAATGGGTATTTGGATACGCGATGCCACTATGTCAATGACTCCATTGAAGGAGTTGAAACCATGTTTACGGCCAATGGCGTGAAAAGCCAGGAGTTCACCTATGAGCACGGCAAAAAAAACGGACCTCATAAGGCTTACCATTTGACGGGCGATTTGAAGATTGAAGGTGGATTCAAAAACGATCATTTTGATGGTCCCTGGAAATATTATGATGAAAGAGGGGTCTTGGTTGGAGAAGGTGAGTTTAAGGATGGTACTGGCGAAGTTACGTTTTATGATCCGCGTGGAATGGTCTTGCGTACAACGCAGTATCGCAATGATAAAAAGAACGGCAAGGAAATTTATTATTCATCGACGGGCAATATCTATAAAGAGATTGTCTTCAAAGATGATAGAATCGTCTCTGAGAAGATGGATTCAACCAAAATGAACTAGAGAAATGCGCAAGACCCTATTGTTGTTAGGGATAGCAATGGTGCTATTGGCTGGCGCATCGGCGCAGGGCAGTCATAGAATACAGTATCGTGCGGATATGGGATTCTATGATGAGGACTATATGCCTGGGGCGCAACGATTGATAGGGAATGTTGCCTTCGCACAGGGCAATGTCAGGGGCTATTGCGATAGCGCTTATTTGTTTGACCGCGACAATTACATTATCGCCTATGGCGATAGGGTGAAGATATTGGTTGGCGACTCTGTGAAACTGTATGGTCGGCGCGCTTATTATGATGCCGACGACAAGATTGCTTCTATTGCGGCCAATGTGCGCCTTGAGAAAGGAAAGGCCTATTTGGTGACGGATAGTTTGGTGTATGATATGAACATTGATTGCGGCTATTTTTTGACGGGCGGAAAGATTGTTAACGATGAGGATACGCTGACCAGTGTTTTTGGACGATATTATACCAAGACGGATGATGCTTATGCCAATAAGGATGTCCGTCTTAATAGCTCTTCGTATCACATGGATTGCGACTCCTTGAAGTACAATGCCAATGTGAAAGTCGCGTATTTTATATCCCCCACGCATCTGCTGTCTGAAGACAATGAGATTTTTACAGATAGGGGATGGTATGATACGGAACATGATGTGTCCACGTTGGTCGGTGAGGTGAAGTTGTTCAGTGACAAGCAGACAATGACGGCCGACAGTGTCTATTATGATAAAGTAAACCACTTTGGGCGAGCATGGCATGGGGTGGAGATCGTGGACACGGCACAGAACTATATTGTGAAAGGCAATTATATTGAGCATCATGAAAATGGGGGATGGTCTATGGCCACGGACAGCAATTTGCTGATTCTGATAGATGACAATCAAGATTCGCTTTATCTGCATTCGGACACATTGAAGGTCCTTTTTGATGACAGCAACGATTTGAAGTTGGCGTTGGCCTATTTCCATGCTAAGTTTTACAGAAGTGATATTCAGGGTGCCTGCGATTCCATGAGCTGTGTAGTGGAAGACTCCGTGTTGAATATGTTTTACAATCCAGTGGTTTGGTCTGAAGATTACCAAATGACGGCGGATACTATACGATATTCGGCCATAGATTCTATTAATTCCAAGGTTGAGTTGTGCAAGGCGGGGTTTGTTGTGGGCGGATTATATGGGGCGACAGAGTTTAACCAAATAAAGGGAATAAATATTACGGGCTATTTGCATGACCAGGATTTGTATCGTGTGGACGTGGTCAACAACGCGGAGTGCGTGTATTATGTGCAGGAAGAAGATAGTTCGCTGATAGGTATCAACACCTCCATCACGAGCGAAATGCGCGTCTTTTTGGAGGATAACAAGATACAGCAGATTCGATTTTACGATGCTCCTGACGGTAAGATTTATCCGGACGAGCAGTTTGAAGAGAAAGACAGAAAGCTGCAGGATTTTCGTTGGTTGGATGAATATCGTCCTAAAAAAATCCAAGATATTTTTGCGAACCCCATCCCCAGGTCAAAAGAGTAGGGGAACAAAATAGGATTAAAATTTCCGCATTTTTTCTTTGTCCGCTGGGTCAAGAGAGAAAAGGTCGTAGTCGGCGACGCGAATGACGAAGAGACCTTTTTCGGCGGCATAGCGGTCGGCATCTCTGTCGAAGTTGATGGCAGCAATGGCCACATAAACATTGACATCGGCGAATCGCCAGAAGATTTCCTTGAAGTGTTCCATTTGCGAGAGAAAGTGGTCGATATCGGCTTTAGTGCAATTGATTTTGACTTCAACAGCGATAGCATCGGTGGTGTCATAGTAGAAGAGATCTACTTCCATTTTGCGGTCTAGGGTTTTGTTGTGTCCTTTCATCTCTTTCCAACATTTGGTGATGTCAAAACCATACTGTTGGAAAAGTCTGAGCGCAGATGGTTCCATGAGTCCTTCAACAATGTGTCCGGATTGAGAAGTGAACCGCGTGGCAAGTTCCTTGAATTTCCGGTCGGTTTCCTTCATCTGCTCTTGGAGTTTGCGGTCTTCTTCTGCTTTGGTTTTTCTGTATTTTTCTTCTTGGACTTCGCGCTCTCTTTGTCTTTCTTCTTGACGAGCTATGCGTTCTTCTTCTCGTCTTTGTAGTTCTTCTTCTCGTCTTTGTAGTTCTTCTTCTCGCCTTTGACGTTCTTCTTCTCGCCTTTGTAGTTCTTCCTCTCGTCTTTTGTGTTCCTCCTCTCGTTGTTTGCGCTCTTCTTCCCGTTGTTTGCGCTCTTCTTCGATGATTTTACGAGTTTCTTCTTGCAACTTACGATACTCTTCTTCTCGAATTTTTTTCTCCTCTTCTAATTGTCTGTGACTCTCTTTCAGTTCGTCGGAGAATGCGTAAATGATGTTCTTGAGTTCTTCCCAAGAAAGGTGGGATGCGTCGAATTTGTCGGTGTTTTCCATTGTTGGATGTTTTCGGTTAATAATTCATTTTGTAATTCGCGGCAAAGATACACTTTTTATGCTACTTATCAATGATGTGTAAAATTTTTATTAAAAATTACTTTTGTCATTCGTTGCTTGGCCTTGGTGCAGGCAATAGGTTGTTGATTTTGGGCGATTCGTGACAGCTGCTTGTATGCAACGTTAGAGGTTCGAAAGGCAATGATGACGGACTTTTGTTTTAACATTTATTAACATTTTTAATTTGCTGAATGTAAATGTATTGATTAAAAAAAGTTCTAAAAATCGCCCAACGATACGATATAAATTGTATCTTTGCCGCCGTTTTCAAAGTGATGAAATGCCATGTGTCCATAACCATGCGTTTGACTGCTTTGTAAAACACTAACCTATAGTAAGATAATAAGAAAAAATAAAAATATGAAGAAAAAAATTACAATCTTATCCGCACTGCTGTTGTTGCTGACGTGCGTGGGTTTTGGACAACATTATCAATTACCGAATAACACATTTGAGAATTGGGGTTCTGGCAATATGCCAATACCAACTAATTGGTACACGTTCACCAGTTCCGATTGCCAATTGGGGTCGGCTCTTTGTTGGGCAGCAAATATTGCTGGTGCATTTGACAATCATCATAAGAGAATTGCCGGTCATTCTGGCGATTATGCGTGTCAAATATATACTGTTAAAAAATGGGGAAAGAATATTAATGGGGCGATGACTTTAGGTCAAACTGTAGTTGGGTCAACGGACTATACGGATCCGGCAAATTATATTTATACGGATAGAGATGGTACATGTAAGTGGACTTTTGATGGAAGGCCAGATTCTGTAACATTGTATGCTCGGTTCTATTTTAAACAGACGTCTAATCCAATTGCTACTTTGAAAATTCATATACATGGGAATGTGGATTATAGAGATGTACCTGGTCATGATCAAAGTACACAACAAACGGGGAAAATTGCAAATGCTTTTTGTGAAATGACCAATCCTGGCAATTCAACATCAACATGGACAAAGTTTTCTTTCCCATTTAAATATTGGTCCAGTTCAAATACTGCAACTCAAATCACTCCCAATTTGTCGAATACATCTGCTCCTTCTTATATTTTGGCTTCTTTTTCTACGAATAAAGTGATTGGCGTGGGGGAAGGTGACAGTTTGGCATTTGATGATGTTTGGCTCGTATACAATAAAAAGTTGCGTTCATTGACGATTAATGGTACCGCGCTTACGAATTCTGAACTGTCAGGATTAAATAATGCAGCTTATTCATTGGCAAATGGCAGTACTACTAATACATTTTCGAGTGGTACGGATGAAACTGCTTTTCCCACATATAACTATTCGGGATTGGTATGTTCGAATAACTTAAGTCAAAATAATTTGATTCAAGCCATATGTGAATCTGGTTTGGCGACTTCATCAATAGAAAGATATCCAACAATTTCTAATCCGTATGCCATCGTGAAAGTGCAGCATACTGATAATTCTTATTATAAATTTAGAATTCATTTTTCAAATATAGTAGTAGCTCCTGCCACACCAACCATAGCTTCTCTTCCAGAAAAAATTTGTTCTAACGAGCCTTTGAATTTGTCGGTGACTTCTCCTAACGCTTCCTATACATATTCTTGGAGTGATAATAATAGTAGTTTGGGACAAGGTCTTCCACTTGTTAGACAATTTAATGCAGGCCAACATTCAATTACTTGTGTTGCATCTAATAGTGGTTGCTCAAGTTCAGTAAGTAATGCTGTTGTCTTTACATCTGTTAATGCGCCTAGTGGCGTAAGTGCACCTAGTGCCATTACTTCTGCTTCTGGCACAACAACGAGCTGTGGCCCCGCTTCATTTACGCTGCAGTCTTCTGTTTTGAACTCCCGTGGTGTGCCTTTCCTCTGGTACTTGAATGGTGGCAGTACACCTGTGGCAACTAGTGGCGGAAATGTGACGACTTCGACTTATACAACAGGGGTTTTGACACCAGGTACTTATAATTATTCTTGCGTGACATCCCAAACTAATTCAGGGTTGACTTGTTATAGTGATCCGCAAAACATTACCATTGTGGTTTCGGTTGCTCCATCTATTGCGCTCTCTGAAAATAATACCCAACCCGTTTGCTTTGGTGCTGCAATTTCTCCGATTATGGTTACCAGTGCAAATGGCACACTTTCTGCTACGGGCCTCCCATCTGGAGTCTCTTTGTCAGGTAATACAATCACGGGTACACCGACAACACCTGGTACATATAATTATACTATTACGAATACTAGCAATAATGGTTGCGGCACGGCTACGGCCAATGGTACTATTACGGTGAATGCTCTTCCGAATGTTTCTATCAGCGGTGCAGCTGCAATTTGTCAAGGCGAAAGCACAACATTGACCGCAACTGGTGCAACAAACTATGCTTGGAATAACAGCCAGAGCGGCGCAGAGATTACCGTTTCTACAGCAGGAACCTATACGGTTACGGGTACTGATGCCCATGGCTGTACGAACACAGCAACGCACGCCATTACAGTGAATGCTCTTCCGAATGT
>JAKSMD010000160.1 GCA_024400815.1 Bacteroidales bacterium
TAAGGTGATGGAGTATTTTAAGGTATGAGTAAAAAAACGAGGCAACACTTCTATGTCGCCCCGTTTTTGTTGAATTTTTATTATTCGTGTTTATAGACTGGCAGTGGCTGGTCGATGACTTCGTGCCATGGCAGACCGTAACCGCCGATTTCTTTCATGAATGGATCCGGATCGAATTGCTCGACATTGAAGACGCCTTCGCCCTTCCACTGGCCGGTGAGGATCATCTTGGCGCAGAGCATTGCCGGAACGCCAGTGGTGTAGGAAACTGCCTGAGCGCCGATTTCCTTGTAGCAAGCAGCGTGATCGCAGTTGTTATACACATAGTAGGTACGCTCTTTGCCGTCCTTGATACCCTTGATTTGGCAGCCGATGGAGGTCTGTCCGTGATAACCTTCGCCCAAAGAAGACGGTTCTGGCAATACGGCTTTCAAGAACTGCAACGGAACGATGTCGATGCCCTGGTATTTAATCGGCTTGATACTGGTCATGCCGACTTCCTGCAAGACATTGAGGAAGGTGAGGTATTGCTGGCCGAAGGTCATCCAGAAGCGGGCGCGCTTGATGGTCGGATAGCTTCTTACCAGTGATTCGAGCTCTTCGTGATAGAGCAAATAGGACTCGCGGTCACCGATGTTCGGATATTCTACGGCGCGGTGGATGGACATTGGGTCGATTTCAACCCATTGGCCGTTTTCCCAGTATTTGCCGCGTTGAGTGACTTCGCGGATGTTGATTTCGGGGTTGAAGTTGGTGGCAAATGCCTTTCCGTGGTCGCCGGCGTTGCAGTCCACGATGTCCAAGTAGTGGATTTCATCGAAGTAGTGTTTTGCAGCGTAAGCGGTGTAAATGCTGGTCACACCCGGGTCGAAGCCGCAGCCGAGGAGGGCCATGATGCCGGCTTCTTTGAAGCGGTCTTGGTATGCCCATTGCCAGCTGTACTCGAACTTGGCTTTGTCACGCGGCTCGTAGTTGGCGGTGTCCATGTAGTTGGTCTTGGTAGCCAAGCAGGCATCCATTAAAGGAAGGTCTTGGTAAGGCAGTGCCACGTTGATGAGCAGGTCTGGTTTGTAACTGTTGAGCAGTTGGATGGTTTCTTCCACATTGTCAGCATCCACTTGCGCAGTTTGAATGCGATTGCCGCCGATTTCAGCAGCGATTTTGTCGCATTTGGACTTGGTGCGGGAAGCGAGCATGATTTCCGTGAAGACTTCCGGTACGGAAGCGCATTTGTGTGCAACTACGGCACCTACGCCGCCTGCACCGATGATAAGAACTTTTGCCATAGTATTTTTACGTTTAGTTTATATTTTCAAATGAGGGGGCAAATATACGAAAATAGTTGGATTTGTAAAAATACTGGATGATCCCTCTCCTTTTATCTTATCTGTAACCAGAATGAGCCGCCATGCCGTTCTACTCCTTCCAGATTGGGATGTTCCCAGATGGGATTCAAAATGCTTTTTAATGTTTCATCCTCTGAAATGAAATAGTTGGCCATAATGGGGACATATCTTTCAGGGTTGGCCAGTAGGTAGGCAGCTAATCCATATTGTTCTGAATAAAATCGGTCGCACATGAATTGCGGATAGTCGTACGGAAGATAGATGTCATGGATGTGGACAATGACGCCTTTGGGCAGTTGAGGAAGAATCTCCATGAAGAAAACCATGGCGTCAGAGTTTGGCAAAATGCGGTGAGAATTGTCAATAAAGAGTATGTCGTTTTCTTTTAAGGTGAAAATCATACTGTAATCGATTTCTTCAAACGGCTTGCGAATGAGCGTGTCTACCAGCATGTCGATTTCATCCCTTGGTTGAGGATCAATGGAGATGATTTTTGTTTGAAGATGGTTGTCTTGAATGGATTGATAGGCCACTTTGGTGGAATATCCAGAGCCGACTTCTACATATTGTTCTGGTTCATAGTGTTTTAAAATAGTGTATATACCAATGATATCTAAACCCGGAAGATAACCATTGTTGTAGGTGGGCATGTTCACAAACTTTTCCTCATTGTTTTTCCGGATGCTCTGAAATACCTGCTTGCAAGTTACCGCTTCTGATAACAGTTGTTCGTACTGTTGTCTCTCTCTATTGATGATTTCAAATAATTGAGCGTGCGGTTTTTCTTTTTGATAGCGTGGCTTAAAATGGACTGGATAATCCAAAACCAATTTTTGTGATTTTACGAAACGGTAGAACTCTTTGATTGTCATTATTGTTTACTTTGAATATTGAATTGCAAAAATAATAAATAATTCACTTTTTTTTTACAAATCACATTTTTCTTGAAAATCAATATGATTATTTTGACAATAGGTTTTCCAACATTCGATGTAAAAGGGTGTGTTGCTTCCGTCTGCGATAACTTTTTTAAAGTGAATGGCTTGGAATACTTGTTCTGGCTTTTGGGTGGGATTGTGCCCCATAACGAGTACGTCAACGGTTGCTGGATTTTGACAGGCATATAAACGGGCCTTTCCTTTCAACAGATAGTATGTTTTTCCTCCTGAAAAGATGAAATTGTCTCTTTTAAGCAGATTGTCAGCATCATACTTTGCGGTGTCAATGGGGATGAAAATTTTATGGGCGTGCTGCTTCCGAGCGTGGTTTTGTATGGAGTATTGGTATGATTTGTTCTTTTCGCTGCGTATGGAATCCGTAAAGTAAATGGCTTGCTGATGTTGGCAAAAACAGAGGGCTTGCTCTTTCCGAATGTTGTAACATATTGTTTCATTCTGTTGGATTAGGGTCACTTTTCGAATGGCAAAAGTGGTTGAAAACAAAGCGAAGATGGCGTAGCAAGCCCACCCGAAATTTCGTTTCTTGTATTTTATGGCAAGATACAATAATAGAATGGTAAGATATAACAAAATAACCTGTATGTTTGAATAGTCAATATCTCTGGTTACGGCACCGGGCAATTCTTCAATAAAAGTGATGATGTGGTTCATGATTTTGATTTCCCAAGTGAGTAGAAAAGATATCCAGCGGGTGAGAATGGGCACAAAGGATATGCTGAGCAACGCCACGCCCGTAATCATCACGATGAAAGAGAGCGCGATGACGGATAGGTTGGATAGAATGAAGTAGTTGGGAAACTGTCCGAAATAGAAGATGGA
>JAKSMD010000161.1 GCA_024400815.1 Bacteroidales bacterium
TTATGGGTCACACAGTACTCATCAATGGAACTTCCATAATTTGTACCCTTCCAATAAAAACGCTGCAAGACAGAGACAAATACATTGTGCATACGACTATACAACAGCCAATCAATGGTCTGACTATTAGGGCCATTAGGATTGCCAATAGGATGATTCAGGTGGGCTAATTGAGCTTTTGCAGAATCATGATGAGTATAAGTATATTGTTCAACTCGAGCATATTCAAGAATAGCTCCCGCTTCAAGACGACTATTGCCCAAAGTAAAATCGTGAGCAACCTGAATACCCGCCATTGCTGCCCAACGGTTATTTGTCAATTCATTTTTCAGCAATTCATCAGGGCTTTCCATATCATCCAAAAGGAACTCTGAGTAGACTCTTGCAAAACGGAACAAACGGTAGTTTGCGTCCACAGAAATAGATCCGTTGTTACTTATTTCAGCAATATTACCTTTTTCAATGAATAAAGGTACAATCGGAATCAACAATGCGGGCTTACTATCATTATAAAGAATTTGCAACTCACTCACACCCAATGTCAAGTTGCCCAGAGCCAATTCATAGCGATGAGCGTACATGTTACGCTCATTTTGATTGACCTCATCCCAACTGACCGCCCCCACACGCAAGTCGCCATACGCACTCACAATATGCAGCGGACCAAAGACCGCATCCAAGGTCATAAACGTGTAAGGCAAGGCAAACTGGTTCAGCGTAAGGTTGTTGTAGAAACCCGGTCCCCAGTGCAACACATCACGACCGGCACTCACGCGGAAATGATTCCAGTTAAAGCCCACCTGCCCGCGGTAGCGGGAATAGCTCACATATTGAATGTCGCCGTATTGTTCATCAAAAACCTCGTGGTCCCAGGACTTCTGCCTTTTTGCAGAATGGTTTTCCACATACATGCGGGCCTCCAAGGAAAAATCCAGGGAGTCCACATAGCCACGGACAAACAGGCCACCATCAATCCCCGGCCAAATGGTGTCGCCCAGAGTTTCGCCACCACGGTAATCCAAGCCACCCACAATGGAAGCCGCAATCCTGTAATCCGTATCGCCCAAATGGAACAGGGCGTCCTTTTCAGTCTCGTCAAAATTCTTGCGGAAGGATGTATCGCGCTTAGGGTACGCAAAGAACTGCGGCCCCTCCCCCATGGTCACACGATGGTATTCAAACAGGAACGGACTTGCCTCCAACATGCGCAGGTTACGCATACGGTCAGGGGCAACTGTCGGGGATGCTGCAAAAGCATCAAGAACAAATGCTGCAAGAAGCAAAAAGACTAAACGAAGTGTCATTAGAAGCGATTCTCGTCAACAGCTTTTTTTTGTTTCTGCTTTAGAATTAGATCTGTAGCCATACGAAAAAAAATCAGCCTCTTCCGGACTTTGGGCAGAAGCAATGATATCATAGGACTCGTCAAAATTCACCTTTTGACATTGAGCAAACAATTGGTGTAAAGCTTCAGCATTTGACATTTCCAGCTCCTTTTCTATAAGGGCAATATACATTATTTCGGGATTACCCGTCAAAGCCAGTATCAATCAAATCCGTCTTTACCCGCTTCAATATCCAATTTACAGAAACCTTGGCGCAAGAAAAATTCCCTCGCGCATCTATGCTCTGAAAAATAGATTCTGTAACAGGAACAATCTGGAAACGTTCACTCATCTAGCGCAATCCGGTAATTTGATTTCAACTTTTCTCAACGAACACTTGGGAATGTCATTGGATTGAATTCTTCTTACCGCTTCACGATTTGTAATCGTTATTGGCTGCCTAGTGATTTTAGTAATAATAGGTTTCATTCTACACCTCGCTACAAACGATTTTTATGTCTGAATATAAGAAACAGCAGAGGTAACAAAAATTATCTGCGAGCAATAATATACACTTTTGAGCAGGAGCTGTCAAGAGAATAAATGTTACTTAATCCCCAGATACACCTGGTTGTACTTTTCTGCCATGACGGAGATGTCAAACTGGGCGGTTCGTTTTTGGCAGGTGGCGGCAACATTTGCGGCATATTCCGGATTATCGGCAAGCTTCTTTATTACACCAGCAAGGGCCTTAGAATCTTCATGGGGGAACAGTTCGCCGTAGCCACGAACAACATCAGCCAAGCCCACAACATCCGAAGCAATAACTGGCTTTCCTGCGGCCATGCCTTCTACGGCAGCCAAGCAAAAACCGTCAATATGGGAAGATTGAATCACCGCATCGGCAGCCTTTAAAATGGATGGCACATCGGAACGCAAGCCAAGGAAATGAATCCGTTCAGCAACACCACATTCAGCGGCAAGCTGAATGCACTTCTGCTTTAGAGATTCATTGCCACCGCCCACAAGAGCCAGGTGGAAATTTTCAGGCAATTCCTTATATGCTCGGATGACCGTCTGCTGGTCCTTTTCCCAACGAAATGCAGCCACCATTACGGATACATGTATTGACTCACGGTCCTTGACAAAATCAAGTTCGGCAGGTTCCGCATTCTCAATCTTTTTTACATCGATGCCGTTGTTGATGGTAAGGATACTCCCCCATTCGCCACCAAGCCACTCCCGAAGAATATCTTCGGCCTTTTGCGAAATACACACAATCTTCTTGTACCGCCGATACATCCATCGATCCAACAGATGAAAGATAGCGTTACCTCGGCGACGATTACTTGTGTTATGCTCCGTCGTCACCAACTTTGTACCAACTCCAATATTCGCCAATGTCGCAAACAACTGGCAAGCCGTATTATGCGTATGCACCACATCAAAACATTTCAGGAACTTGCGAAGTCGCAGAATATTCAGCGGATTATAAACACTGCCGCCCACCTGCAAAAAATTCACCTTGATTCCAGCAGTTTCCAGCTGATCAAAGAACGCTGTGCGTGTCCCGTCAAAAACAAGGAGTTCCACCTCATTCCCCATATCACGCAAACGAGGCAGCAGATCCACCATCAGCTTTTCTGCACCACCCGTTCGCAAGGATGTTATGACATGGAGAAGTTTCATTTTATTTGGCCTTTTTATATTTCAACCACTTAGGAACTTTCTTGTATTCATCCGAGTGAACAAATTTCCATCCATCAATAATTCCAAGCACATAATGGAAAATGGATTTT
>JAKSMD010000162.1 GCA_024400815.1 Bacteroidales bacterium
ATAACAAGTTGAAAGATAGGCTGTGGGGACGTTCTTTGTTGCTTGACCAAAAATTGAAATGCATCCCAGATGAGCCGTTCATACACAGGCTTGAGGTTCATGACTACGAGCAAGAAGACCATGAGTATAAAGGAGTCGGCGTTTCCGGTGAAATGGTGACTAAAAAAGTTCAATTGAGAGGATGGATCGGGATTCATTGCACAATTAATGAAAAAGAAGGCAGGGCGAACGACACTTTATTTCGGCGTAATAAATTTTATAATCCAAATCAACTTCGCCTTTATGTGCGTAACAAATTAGCGGTTGAGAACTTCCTAAACATCCTTAACAGCACAAAGACTTATGCGAATTACATAGAGGGCGAGATCCATTTTGATATCTTGGATGATGATGAGTTCCCGGATATTGCGACTTCCAACCGACAGGGAATTGATGAGCATGATGAACGGGTTGCGTTGCTAAAGAAATTGGTGCAGCCTATTGTGGCGAAGCTGATTTCAGACCGAGAAAAACTGGCAAAGAAGATCAACGAGATTGCGGTTCGCCGCACAAATCAAATCAAGACAGCGGCGAAGGCTCAATTTGCGAGCGAAGTACGAGACGAACTGTCCAAGGAAAAAGGCCTTACTCCTTCTGCAAAGTCTGAATTGGCAATGACGATTGTCAATAAGATTCAAGGAGATGTTCTTCCTAAGAATAAATATGTGCTTTTCTTCTCGCATGCAGGGGTAGACAGTATCTTTTGTAATTTCTTGTATAACTTTTTGCTGGAGAGAGGTGTTTCAAGAAATGAAGTGTTTTATACCTCTAGGGATAATGACCCTGATACCTACAAGGAATTAAAGCCATTGCAAGATCAAATTCATGATTGCATTGTGTGTGATAATACAAAACTATTTTATATGACGGGTCATGGGTTTCGAAAGAGTGAATATTGCCTTTTTGAGGGAGGCGCAGGATGGGCGACGAGATCAATTGGCGAGTATTTGATCCTTGCCGTAAGTCACGAACATATTCCGCCATTCCTGACAAACGGGAAGTTTGAAGCAGGGCTTATGGAGCAAGGAAAGATTTCGCTATCGAGGAAGAATTACCAAACAATTGTGTCTTTGCTGAACGAAATGATAGTCCATATTAACGATGGTCGTAGAATCAGTGGCGCCAAAGAGGTCCCCCTGATTATAGAAAGACTTATTCCCGATCTTCATGTTCTCAAGCGCGAACACAAAACAGAGCGAGACTATATGAATAAGGAGCTTGTGGAGATGTGGGAGGTTTATGTACAAGATGCGTTGCCGCAATACATAAAGGAAATGAAAGCGAAGAAAACAAATTGATGCGATTTATTAGAATTTGAAAGGAGGGTGGTTGATATGTTCTTTTTCTTTTTTGATGATTTCACGGATATGTTGAAGTCTTTTCAACCAACCGAAAAGACTAAGAAACGCGCCCGGAAAAGCGAGCTTGCGATTCAAAGGTTTCAAGAGCGGTTTCCGGTTGAGCGGCTACGGCACCTGACCTTGGAGCAATATCTGGGATTGGGAAATTCACATAAGGGATTCTGCTATTGGTTGACAGCAGGAACGAATGCTGTTGCGGGGGTATTGAGATTTGCTCAGAAAAATCTAGGTGTTCGATGTTCGCAGTCGTCTGGAGAGATAAGGTTTGTTGGACAGGTGTCTGAATATCAAAAACAGCATCCGGAAATGAGTACGCCTGAGGTGTTCAGGAAGATTGTGTCAGACCCATTGTTTAGATTCGTCAAGTCGGCGGGGCGGGAAGGCGAGGAGGATGCCCGCAGGGTGTTCTCGGACTCTATCCTCTTGAAGTTGCTCATTCTGTATTATCCAGATCGCTACATGCATATTACAAATGTTATGTGGCTTGACAGGATAATTTGGACGTTTAAATTAAAACAGAGCGGAAACTGTCTTGAGAAAAACCGAATTGTCCGGCAGTTTTTTAATTCGAGGGTTGATGTGAATCCAAGGGTTGAAATGACAGACTTTGTGTCTCTTCTTGTAGCATATGTTGGTCTGGGTGATTGGGAGGCAAGCCGATTCAGGGATTATTTGATTGCGCAAAAGAGTTTTTCCGAATCGTCAGTTGAGTCGTATACGCTTGCAATTCGAGATGTATCCCGTCGGCTGAGCGATGAGGATGTCATTTCTAAAAGTCTTGAAAAAACGAAGTTGCAGATCGTACGACAAGTGTTGTCGTCAGACTTAGGCTGGTTATGGACGGATGGAGAGTGTAAAAAGAGGGGGATTTGGCATGATGCTATACGATTCTATTTAGAGTATCGGGATTGGGTATGTTCGTATGATGTATCAGAACAAAAGCAGCGACAAAAGGCAGAGACTGCAGATTTGGTGGAGCGAATGAAACGGGCAGCAAGTGTGTCCGATGTAGTCTGTGTTTTGAAGGATTCTGCTCGTCTGCATGATGTTTATTGGCATTATACGATTCTTTCATCATTATTGTGCATATTGGATGATGGAACTTTGCGGCTGACGCGAGGCGATGATCCGGCGATGAATGACCAATTGGAGTGTGATCGATTGGGTGCGAAGGATGTGTGGGCACGAACATATATTACAAGTTTCTCCCATCTGGAAGATGAGAGTGTGGCGATGTGGTCCGTTTACGGTACTCCAAGGAATGAGGCTGTGAGGTTGGCGTTTGACCGAGAGTTGATGGTGCAATTATTGAATGCGATACAAACGCAATCGCAGTATTACTTGGCGGATAGAATGGATGACGCGAATAAAATTGAATTGCGAAGGGAGGATCTTGAGATCGAATTTGCCGATATTCTATATGGTGGGAATGTGACGAATGATCGGACAAAGCCATATGATGGATATAAGTTTCGCGATGCGGTAATTAAAACCCCGTTTTTTCTTTCGCATGCATTAGATCAGGCGGAAGAAATGACGGGATATATAAAAAGCCGAGACTGGAGCTATGAGGAGGAGACGCGTTTGGTCGTTCGTATTAAGCAATCTGTAGTAACAGGCGAACAGCAGAAACGAATGCACTTGATTGTTAAGATTCCCAAAGACATTCTTAAACAAGTGGCCTATTTGTCAGGTCCGTG
>JAKSMD010000163.1 GCA_024400815.1 Bacteroidales bacterium
AAAGGCGGCAACCTGCGCGTAGGAACGTTGCAGAAGATCGCTTCCGCATTGGGCGGAAAATTGTCGCTCTCATTTATACTCAATGGCGATAACTTTGTTTTGGATTTTGGAGCGTCAAATGATGAAGTAGGAGAAGACATGATAGACCAAAAAATTTCTCGCAGAGAATTTGTTGCGGAAGTAGCGGCTTTTGGAATCGTGCCAAGCGTAGTAGCGGCTGTGGATGGAGATGGCAGAGCCGTGCTTGAAGGATCTGCGCGGAAGAAAAAATCGTTAGGCCAATACTTTACCGAAGGTGCGTGCTGGTTGCAACCGCAGATAGTTGATTTCATAAAGGATTCTAAATGCCATATTGCATACGATCCTTTTGCAGGAAGTGGATGTCTCTTTGCCCCCGTCACTAATACCATTGCTACAATCAACGAAACAGCGGGTTTGGATATTGATCCGTCGCAAGGATGGCCGGTCAATGATTCTCTATTGAAGATTCCATCTAAATCAGGTGCGATTATCATAACCAATCCACCATACATTTCAAATTATTCAGCATCTCGAAAACGGCTGGGCGACGGACTGAAGAAGTACTTCGACATGACGCAATATGACGATGTGTATCTGCTTGCCCTTGATCGAATGCTTGAAGCCCAGAGCAATGTCGTTGCCATCATTCCGGAGACATTTATCAATTCACCATTCAAGAAGAAAGATCTTTTGCACTCAATTACGATTCTGGAGGAAAACCCCTTTTGGGACACAGATACTCCTGTTGTGGTTGTCTGCTTTGATTCCAAACCCAAGGACTACGGTCAGGTTCGGATATTCAAGGGATCGGAATACACATGTACATTGAAAGATGTTGAGGACTGTCGCCTTGCCCCTGATAATTCTGTGCGCATGAAATTCAATGACCTCACGGGGTGGCTTGGCGTTCGGTGTGTCGATTCCACGAATCCTAATGATATGTTGCGGTTTGATTTCAAGGAAAATATAGATTACGATTGGGAGAAAGGGATTAAGGTTTCATCCCGCTTGTTTACGCTCATTTCAATTGATATTCCTCAAAACAAACGTCAAGCGTTCATCGACTTGTGTAATGCGATACTCAAAGAGGTTCGAGATAAGTCACATGACATCATGCTGAGCCCATTCAAGGGGAACATGAAAAACGGTGTAAGACGCCGCAGGTTGGATTTTCAAACGTGCCGCGCAATCATCGAGCAAGCTTATCGAAAGGCCGTTTCCGGGAAGAACAAGAAAATGGTTCAAGACGCATTATTCAAGGAGGCAATGTGATGACGAACATTGAGCTTTTCCTTTATTCGGGACAACATGAAGAGCAGGTGCTCGATCCATATTATCTCGACAACAATGATCCAATCATACCTAAGACGGCGAAAGGGACTAATGCGCTTGTCAAAAAGAATAATCGATTGATTCAGTTGGTTTCAGCTTTTAGATTTTATCATAAACAAGGAAAGAAGATCGAGCATCCTGATGTTGCAAGACTTATTGATGAGGTTGTCGAAATCCTAATGACAACAGAGGAAATCAACTTGTCCCCGTTCTCACAGTTTTTTATGGTCTATGACTCCTCTTATGCGGCATTCAGGGGGTATGCACAAGACGCAAAGCGCAATTTCCTTTATGAGATGTTAAGGTGTTATGGGGAGAGGCGTCATCAACTTTATCTAAATCATGGCTATAGCAATTCAATGCTTCAAGTTGTCCATGACAGCTATTCTCATAAGAGAAAGTCAAAAGCCAGCATTAGGAAGATATGTGATGTGCTGGACGCTTTGGGGTTTCCGCATGATACGATCAAGGATGAGAGTTTTTCATACTATTTCTTGCCGGATTCAGGTGATCAGGATAAATTCCTCAATTTTACACTAGAGCATCATTTGGCGATGAAATTTGCAAAGGGTAAACAAGACAAATTACCTGACATGGTATTTCATAAAGGTGCTGAGTATTATGTTGTTGAAATGAAACACATAAAAGGTAGTGGTGGAGGGCAAGACAAGCAATTGAGTGAAGTAATAGACTTCATTCGTTATAAAGAAAAAGACAGACACATTCATTTTGTTGTGTATCTTGACGGAGAGTATTCTAATTTATTGCATAACAAATCATTGCACAATAAGAAAAACAGTAAAAAGCAAACAAAGATTGGCAAACAATACAACTCCATTATTCGTTTGCTGCGAAAAAACGACGGAAATTACTTCTTAAACACTGCAGGATTTAAAAAGTTTATCCTGCAGATTTCTCAACAATAATTTTGGGAGATAATGCAATGACGAATGTTGAATTATTCAAATATTCTGGTCAGCATCCAGAGCCAATCATTGACCCGTATTATAATAGGGATAAGATTGTTATTCCGTCAACAGTTGATCAGACGAATAAACTTGTTGAAGGGAATTCCAGACTGATTGAATTGGTTTCCATTTTTACCTATTTCTCCGAACAGGGCAAGGATCAAACGCATCCTGACGTGTGTGAATTGATTGATGAGGTGATATCAATTCTGACAAAAACGGAAGGTATTAATCTTTCTCCGTTTTCCCAGTTTTTCATGGTATATAATTCGTCACACAATTCTTTTGTGGGGTACACGCACGATGAGCGACGCGAGTTCGTCTACGAAATGCTTCAGCTCTATAGTAATGAGCGGCACAAGATGTATCTCAGTCATGGATATACAAATTCTATTCTTCAAGTCGTTTGCGATAACTATTCGCATAAGCGCAACTCAAAGACAACCATTGTGAAGATATGCGACATCCTTGAACGCGTTGGATTTGTTCATAATCCAGATGGAGATGAGCTGCTGTCGCGCAGATTCTACTTCTTGCCTGACAAGGGAGACAAGGATGCCTTCATTGCTTTTAAACAGCGGTACGGGGTAGTGTTGGAATCTGCGCAAAACGAGCAAGATAAATTGCCGGACATGGTATTTTTTATCAACGGAGAATACTTCATTGTCGAGATGAAGAGTATGAAAGGTAGCGGAGGAGGTCAAGACAAGCAGTTGACGGAAGTCATCAATTTCATTCGCTACGCCGAGTCCGATGAACACATTCA
>JAKSMD010000164.1 GCA_024400815.1 Bacteroidales bacterium
CCTTATCATCTATAAATTCTTCTAAACAGAGGCTGCTATTGTCTTTCCACAACTCATCATTTACAACTCATAACGCAAAAACATGGATATCATACGGCTTCTTCCCGATGCGGTAGCCAATCAGATTGCTGCCGGCGAAGTGGTGCAGCGTCCTGCATCTGTTGTCAAAGAACTTATTGAAAATGCCATTGACTCCGGCGCGACCAAGATCCAGCTCATTGTGAAAGATGCCGGACGAACCTTGATACAGGTCATCGACAATGGCAAGGGCATGTCTTTCAATGACGCGCGTCTCTGCTTTGAGCGCCATGCCACTTCCAAATTGAAGACCGCTGACGATCTTTTCCACCTGACCACCAAAGGTTTCCGTGGAGAAGCAATGGCCTCTATCGCCGCCATTGCCCATGTGGAATTGAAAACCAAAACCGCAGCAGAAAGCACCGGCACCTTAGTGCAAATTGAAGGTGCCGAAATCAAAGCCCATGAGGTTATTGCCTGCGCCGACGGCACCTCCGTGGCCGTGAAGAACCTCTTCTTCAACGTTCCCGCTCGCCGCAACTTCCTCAAATCCGACAACATCGAGATGACCCACATCGAAGAAGAATTCAACCGTGTGGCGCTCATCCACCACGATATCGCCTTTACGCTTTACCATAACGGGAAGACCCTCCTCAATCTGGAATCCAGCAATTTCAAACAGCGCATACTCAGCATCTTCGGAACTCATTTCAAAGACAAGCTGTTTCCCGTGGAGCAAGTGACCGACTTCATGAAGATTTCCGGTTACATTGCCAAACCAGAAAATGCCAAGAAGAAAAAAAGCGAACAATACCTCTTCATCAACCATCGCTTTGTGCGTCACAACTTGCTCAACTACGCCATAGAGACCGCCTACTCCGAGCTCATCCCGCAAGGTTATCGCCCCGCCTTCTTCATTGAAATAGAAGTAGATCCTTCTACCATTGATATTAATGTCAGTCCGACAAAAGTGGAAGTGAAATTACAGGATGAAAAACTGATGTTCGGATTCCTGAATTCCGCAGTCAAGAAGTCCATTGGCACCATGTCGCTAACGCCGCTGTTAGATTTCGACATGGATCCGTCCATGAAAGTGCCGCCACGGCCCGCCAACCACGAAATCGTGCCGCCCACGGTGCCGCACGACCCCAACTACAACCCTTTCGACAGCGTGCCCGTCACGCACCACAGCGGACAGAGTTACAGCCACTCGGACAACAGTTCCTGGAAAGAGCGCGTCAGCAGCAACAGCTGGGAAGATTTCTTAAAAGGGTTGAACACTGAAACGGTAGAGCAACCCAAGGCAGAACAATTAGATGCAGCGTTAGACGAACCCGCTGCAGACCGCCAAGAAGGCACCGTAATCCCTGAAGACCTCGAGTTCTTCACCACGGGCAATCGCCACATCTTCTTCAAGATGAACGAGCAAGCCATGGTGGTTGACATCGTCAATGCCCGCGAGCGCATTTTGTACGACCGCTATTTGGCCGCATTACGCGACACGCCCATCTTTGTGCAGCAGAGTCTGTTCCCGCTCACCATCACCCTCACGCCGGCACTGGCAGACATGGCAGAGTCGATGAAAGCAGACTTCCTCAAACTCGGCTACGACCTTGAGAAGATAGATAGCACCCACTTTGCCGTTAACGGCACGCCCAACGACAACACCGAAGAAGGCGATGTGCAAGACACCATCGAAAAGGTGCTGGAAGCCTATAAGACCAACCAATTTTTATACAAAGCCGACACCCAGCGAAACATCGCCATCAGCTTCGCCAAACAGAACAGGAACCGCTACAAGCCGATGAGCGACCCTCTCGAAATACGGACCTTCTTGCAGCAGTTGTTCGATTGCGACTGCCCTTCCACCAGTCCATCCCAGAAAAGCATCTTACATATCATCAGTGACGAAGAATTGAACCGCCGTTTTGACTAGAGCCTCACATGATTGAAAACCGTATTGACATAGAACACATTGCCTTCAGCTACGGGAAGTCCACTCTTTTTGAAGATTTGTCCACCACTTTTTCGGACAGTGAATTTTGCGGCATTGTCGGGCCGAATGGGTCGGGCAAGACCACGCTGCTGAAGTGCATCGGGCGCATGCTGCCCCTCAGTGGTGGGGATCTGAAAGTGAACGGAAAATCCATTCGGGAATACGAAACCAAAGAGTTAGCCAAACTCATCTCCTATGTGCCGCAGCATCAAGACAATGTCTTTGATGTTTCCGTCTATGACGTCGTCATGATGGGCTTATACCCGTACCAAAAGCAATGGCAGAGCGCCAACTGTCAAGACGATGCTATTGTGCGGGAAATGCTAGAGCGATGCAACCTAACGCATTTGCAGGACCGACTTTTGCGCGAACTCAGCGGTGGCGAAATGCAGCGCACACTCATCGCACGCGCGATGGCACAGCAAACACCCATCATGCTGCTAGACGAGCCCCTCTCCAACTTGGATGTGGCGCACCGCTACGAAATCATGGACATCTTAGCCAAACTCAACCAACAGGGTGTCATGATATTGATTATCCTGCACGACTTTTCCATCGCATTGGAGTATGCCTCGCACGCGCTGCTTATGGAATCGGGCAGAATCTTGGAACACGCTCCCGTAAAAAACGTATTGTCACCAGAAAATCTCCGAAAAAGCTTTCATCTTACCGACGATTTCAATATCACCATTGAGGGACACATATCCAAAAAACATTTATAAAGATTTTATTTTCAAACTATTATAATATAAAAAATAAATTTCCCTCTGTCAAAATGGCATATCGGAAAAAATGTTACTTTTGCACCTCTTTTGGAGAGATGGCAGAGCGGTCGAATGCGGCGGTCTTGAAAACCGTTGAGGGTAACACCTCCGGGGGTTCGAATCCCTCTCTCTCCGCAGAAGTCCGAAAGGCGTTGAAAATCAGTAATTTGTAAACCACAATTACTGATTTTCTCGTTTTTACTGAGACAGAAACGAGACAAAAAGGTTTTGGTGACAAAACATCACAAGACCATTCGAAAAATG
>JAKSMD010000165.1 GCA_024400815.1 Bacteroidales bacterium
GGAACCGGTCCGCGAAAAATTAGCACTTTACTAAGCGCCATTTGCTCGGCCTCTGTCCTCCGCCAATTACCACTTACGAGCAGCCACCTCTTCCTTCAGGATATCCATGACAGGCCCGATGTCGCCGGGCGCCATGAAGGGACTTGTTGTGGACGCTGCACAGCAGTATTGGGATTGGCTGTATCAATACAAAGGGGATGAAATTATTGCGCAAGGTTTTATGGAAGAAGTTTTACCTGAATGTCATAAAATGATGCTTCAACATATTACAAAGTGGGCAGAGTATTCCGCGAAACTTTTGCGATCGGAAAAGAAAGAGCTTAAGATTAAAACGATGTTTGCGCATTTGGTGCTTGTGGATGATGTTTTAAAGGAGGTAAACAGAGGATTGCGCGGTGCTATGCCGGTGAAAGAAGTGTCTGCAGAGTCTTATCTCGAGATGCTATTAACGGCAACAGATAAATACGAGATATTCTGTTGGAATTGTGCCGATGCGAATCTGGATGCTGCCGCTGCTAAGCTTGCCTGTGACTCGGTATCTGATGTGTATGGTTTGATCTATCTAGATGAGACGCGGCGTAAACATTTGATAAAGACGCGTCAGGCGTTAGCTGGGATAGAGGACTTGGGGGTTGAGGATGAACTGATTGATGTGTTTGCGATGCGTTTACTTGAGTGTTTGGAGGCTCTTGGAGAGGGGCGGGTGACTACTGCATTAGCTATCGATCAGATACGGAAATATGTGGCCGGAGAGCATGATTCGGAGAAAGACCGTGCCCGTGCTGTTGCTTGTGCGTTGAGATGGAAGCTGGACTTGGAGGAGTTTGAATGGGCAAGCAAGTATCTTAAACAGGAAGGGTCTTCGGAGGCGATTGAACTTCTCAAGAGTGTGTTGCTTCGTTATCTTCAGGTTGAAGATTTATTGCTTGCGGCTGCAAAATATCCTTGGGCCACTTTGTTAACGCAGGTGGCCCGCGTGGCGTTTGAGATTTGCGGAGAGAAGTTTGGCGCGGACTATGCTGAGGATATTTTAAGGAATATGGGGAAGATAATTGAGGCTACAAATCTTGACCCGGTTTCATTTGAGAATAAAATGACTGTCGTGGATGGGATACAGTATGGGGATCATTCGCGGTATTATTCTAATAAGACGTTGGCGCAACTGAAGAAATCAAGGGGGGAGATTTGGGAGCGCGCACAAAGGGAGATCCGATCCAATCTGGATTCTTTTTCGAAAGAAAAATGGATTAAAAAATTGAGTAGTGAGAACAGGTTGTGGACACCCGGGGCGGCTATCAATATTGAATATACATGGAGTGATGTGGCTTTGGATGCCGTGTCGGAGATCTTGCACGGGGTGGCTGCAGGTGAGTATGATGACCAGATGCCGTCAGCAGAAGTTTGGAACATGCTCGTTGATGATCTTGCTCGCAAGCGCGTTGGTGTTGGCAGCACATTTAAGAAGGTGAAGGATTATATTGTGCGGCAATCTAATGAGTTGAGCGCATCGGCCTTTGTGTTCTTGATGCCTTGGATCTTTAGGTATGCGACGTTTGGGAAGGATGCTGATGAACTGCGAAAAATAGTTTCAAGCGAGGTTCGTGACCATTCTGAATGTTGGCCTATATTGGTAACACATGTAAGCAAGGTCCGGAAAATGCTAAGAAAGGCCGATGATGAGGATCGGGAGAGCTTCATGCAGTTTGTTCGGCATGTTGTTGATGATGGCGATGTTGCGATGAAAATATTTCTTGAATGATGTGATCCACATTGGGATTCAGGTTTGATATACTAACAAAAAATTACACAGAAAATAATCGTAAGGAGGTCTTATGTCAGAGGAAAATACGGGAGTAGTAGAAGACGCATATTCTGATGATAGCCTTTTCAATATCACATCTTGGGGTGCCGACCTAACGTTTAGAGAGCTTGTTCAGATGTACCAAGATGGAGATTTGATCAAGCCTGAATTCCAGCGAAATTATGTTTGGAGTAAGGCGGAGGCGAGCAGATTCATCGAATCTGTCCTTTGGGGATTGCCTGTGCCTAGTATTTTTCTGGCCAATGCATCTGACGGAAGGCGTTTAATTATTGATGGTTATCAGCGAATCATGACAATGTATGATTATATGGGGAAGCGGAAGTTTGGGCATGAGGAGAACCTTTTTCGGTTGACAAATTCCGAGCAGATTAATGAACGTTGGAGGAATAAGGCGTTTGACGAACTTGAAAAGTCCGATCAGCGGCGATTGAAACAGGCCACTATACATGCTATTATCTTTGAGCAGCGTAAGCCGAAAGACGACGACACAAGTATGTTTCAGATTTTCGGAAGGATTAATTCGAGTGGCCGTAGTCTTTATGCGCAAGAAATCCGGAATTGTGTCTGTCAAGGCGCGTTTAACGCGCTTATAATGGACTTGAATAAAAATGAGGTGTGGCGTAATCTTTATGGTGCAACGGAAGAAGATTCACGAATGCGTGACGTCGAATTGATATTACGATTTTTTGCAATAAGGGATTTGGATGTGTATGCTGTAAAAAAGAAACAGATAAATTTGCGTAAATATTTGGATTTATATATGAATTCGTGCCCTGTGGAAACGTTAGAAAGGAAGCGGGAAGATTTTATAGCGACGGTAAATTTTGTACGCGAAAATTTTGGTGAACATGCGTTCGCTTCTGCAACAGGTGACGGATTGAGTATGAAAAAATTCCGTGTCAATCCAGTTGTGTTTGAATCGGTATTTGTTGCGTCTGATAGTTTTTTGCGTTCTGGGAGAGAGCTTCCTGTGAATGCTAATTTGAACGAACGCAAGAGGATGTTGTTGGAGAATGAGGAGTATCAGCGAGTCTCTAGATTTAGAACCACAAACATTGAAAATATTGAAATGCGGATAAAACTTGCTCATCAGATTCTCTTCCCCGAAGATTGTTGATGGGATATGTTGTATAAGAATTCAGATGCCGCGCAAATGGATAGAGATTGCATTTCGACAATGCGAGAAA
>JAKSMD010000166.1 GCA_024400815.1 Bacteroidales bacterium
CAACTTTTATATAATGCTGTCTGCACAGACAAAAAATAATCGCAAGCTTCAATTATTAGTGTTTGAGGTTCTCGACAACCCGTGATACAAATAAGAAAAGCCTACGATTTTATCGCAAACGCACAATTAACTTTTTGTATCAGATAATTGGAATTGTCGAGATTTCAAACACTACAGCAAATCACACGCTATGTATAAAATATTTCTAATATTAATTCTGTTTTACTTTATTTGAATAATTTTGTTTGACAATTTATAGACATTTATGATTTATTTTCAGGCTGCATAAATACATTTTTTTAGAACAACAAATACTACTGGTGCGATAAATTTCAAAGTTCTAAAGAAGAGATGTAGAGAAGTAGAAAGATGGAGGGGAGCCTCCCCAAAGTCAAATTGAGAATTGAGAATTGATAATTGACAATTGATAATTATGGGGACTCCAAAAAGGTCAATGTCAAGGTCAAAAGTCAAAATAAAAAAATACTATCTTTGCACTTTCAAAAATTCAACGCAATGGCTCATAAAATACTGGTTGCAACAGGCGGTGGCGATTGCCCCGGCTTGAACGCCGTAATCCGCGGCATCGTCAAACGAGCACACCTCGAAAACGACGATTGGAAGATCTATGGATGCATCGAATCCTTCAATGGCATTCTGAAAGATGAAATTGAAATTGTGGAACTTACAGACGCTACTGTCTCTGGCTTGCATGTCAAAGGCGGCACCATCATCAAGACGACCAACAAAGGCGGTCCATTCCATTTTCCCGTTAGACAGCCCGATGGTTCCTGGGCCATAGAAGACCGCTCCCTGCTGATGAAAAAACGTTTGGACGAAATGGGCTTCGACGCCATCATCAACATTGGCGGCGACGGTTCTCAAGGCATCTCCATGCAACTCCAAAAGTTGGGCATCAATGTCGTGGGCGTTCCAAAGACAATTGACAACGACTTGTCATCCACAGACTTCACCTTCGGTTTCCAAACTGCCGTGCAAATTGCCACAGAAGCATTTGACAAACTAGTAACCACTGCAGACAGCCATAACCGCGTTTTCATCATGGAAGTCATGGGCCGTGATGCCGGTTGGATTGCGCTGCACACCGCTTTAGCCGGCGGCGCCGACGTCTGCATCATCCCAGAAATCCCCTACGACCCGAAGGCCATCTGCCAGAAAATCGAAACCCGCTACAAAAACGGCATGGGCTTCTGCAATATCGTCATTGCCGAAGGCGCCAAAAAAGCGGACGGCAAGGTCACCGGACAAGCCCCGAGTGCCGTTGGCGACCGCCACATCAAATTGGGCGGTGTTGGCGACGTACTCCGCCAAGAGTTGCTGGATTTAGGTCTTGAACACGACATCCGCGTCACCGTTCTCGGACACCTGCAACGCGGCGGCACCCCCACAGCGTACGACCGCATCCTCGCTACCGAGTTCGGAGTCAAAGCTTTTGAACTGGTCAAGGAGAAAAAATACGGCAACCTCGTCGTTTACCACCATCCAGAAATATCATACGTTCCTCTGGAAGAAGCACTTAAGAGTCCTCACTTGGTCTGTCCTGACAAGGACTTCCTCGTTCACGCCGCCCGCGGCATCGGCATGTCCTTTGGAGACAAATAGTTCTAGCCTAAACTGAGCACTCATTTTTAACGTAAAGCAATAAAAGCATGAAAAAGATAGCAATTCTTTCTGGGGCTGGAATCAGCGCCGAAAGCGGCATAAAGACCTTCCGCGACAGCGATGGCCTATGGGAAAATTACCGCGTCGAAGAAGTTGCCACCATTGACGCATGGTATCGCAATCCCGACCTTATGACGGACTTCTACAATGCCCGTCGTGCAGAATTGGAGCACGCCAAACCCAATGACGCCCACTTGTTAGTAGCCAAACTGGAAGAGCATTTTGAGGTGACGGTCATCACGCAAAACATTGACAATTTGCACGAGCAAGCGGGGTCATCCAACATCATCCACTTGCACGGAGAAGCCACAAAAGCATGCAGCGAAAATGGGAAAAGATTCGTTCAAGATATCGGATACCGACCTATCGGATACGACGAGAAGACACCCGATGGCGCCCGCATGCGTCCCTTCATTGTATGGTTTGGAGAAGATGTGCCTCGTCTTTCTGACGGCGCCCATGCAGTGGAGCAATGCGACATTCTCATCATCATCGGCACCTCGCTCAATGTCTATCCTGCTGCTGGCCTACTCTACTATGCCCCATCGCACTGTCAAATCTACGTCATTGACCCCAAAGAGGTACAGCCAATTTCTCGCGATGTTCATTTTATCAAGAAGAAAGCCACAGAAGGCATGCGCGAACTTTACGACATGCTCTGTTCACAATAAACCCAAACTTCTTCCGTTCATAACGTCCTTAATTTTATCTCATTATGAAAAAAGAAAAACTGGTCATTGCCTGCCTGCTCGGACTTATCGTTTTCGGTTTAAGTGCCTGCCGCTATCCAGAGCCCTCACCCAGCATTCACACGCCGGAGTATAGAATCATTGGTTCTTGGAAAGTGCATAGCACCTATTTCAACGGCACGCCCCTTGATTCCACCAACATCAATGTGTTAGATTCCACAGGATTATACGCCAACAATCCAGGCACTTACTATTATATATATGCAGACCACATCCTCAATGTGATGGCCTACCACAATGGCGACTTCCGCCAATCCACCTTTAGCACTTGGGTGCTGCTGAATAAAAACACGCAATTGGCCCTTGACTTCACCATCTTAGGACGCCGTTACTCTTACACGGCCAACATCACTAAGTTGACACGCAAAGAACTCAACTACGAATACGATGACGAAGATGGAAATCACTGGCGCTTAGAGTTGCAATCTGCATCTGTATTTTAGTATGCTTGCCGTCCCCACCGAACAACCGAGAAGTACCAACGCCAAAGCCCGTTCTCTTTCCCGCACGGGCTATATTATCCTTATTCGGATATAATAGCCAATTAAGGATAAACGGTGA
>JAKSMD010000167.1 GCA_024400815.1 Bacteroidales bacterium
TGATTGGTTCAGAATGTCGTTTATCAGTTCAGACTGGGCTTTCTTGTCAGAGAGTTCCCTCATCAGGATTTTTTCGGCTATCTCTACAGACAAAGCGGCCACTTGGTCTTTCAGTTCGTTCATGGCTGCGCGCTTCTCGTCCTCGATGAGTTTGCGGGCCTGCACCAATATCTTGTCGGCTTCTGCCTTTGCTGTCTCTTTCGATTCCTCGATTATCTTATCCTTCATTTCGCGAGCCTCTTTGACTATTTTGTCACGCTCGGCGCGAGCCTCTTTCATTATCTGCTCGTTTTCAGCCTTCAGACCAGCCATTTCCTTTTTGGCGTTCTCGGCGGAATTGAGGGCATCCTCTATGTTTTTGGTACGTTCCTCAACCATGTTCAGGATTGGTTTCCAAGCAAACTTTGCCAACAGGAATACCAATATGGCGAATACCAGGACGGTCCAAAAGAGTAATCCAACTTGGGGTGTTATCAAATCCATAATTAATCTGTTTTTTTAATTCCTAAATGAACTCGGGTGGCCAATCGCCACCTCGGGTCCATTTGCTTTTTGGATCGATTACAATGCAGACAAAAGTGAAACTACGATTGCGAACAATGCGCAACCTTCAACCAATGCTGCAGAGATAATCATGTTAGTTTGTACCTTTCCGGCAGCCTCTGGCTGACGTGCAATGGCGTCCATTGCCTGTCCACCAATACGGCCGATGCCCAAACCAGCACCAATTACTGCCAAGCCTGCACCTAATACTGCCAAGCCTTGACCTACTGTAAACAGTTCTTCCATAGTGTTACTTTTTAAATTAAATGTATAGTAAACTTTTTATTCTTCATCTTTTTTAGCCATACCTATATACATGGCAGTCAACATGGTAAATATGTATGCCTGCAATGCGGCAACCAGCAACTCAAGCAAATCCATGAACAGCACGAACACGATTGATACTGGCGATATAAGTACGGACTTGAAAATAAATATAAGCGAGATGAAACTCAGCACGATGATGTGGCCAGCCGTAATGTTGGCAAACAATCGGATCATCAGTGAGAACGGCTTTGTAAGCAAGCCGATGAATTCAATCAGCGTCATGATTGGCTGAACGAAGATTGGCACACCAGGCATGCGGACTATCTCCTTCCAGTAATGTTTTGTGCCTGATATGTTTGTGATAATGAATGTCAGCAATGCGAGGAAAAGCGTGAGTGCGATGTTTCCTGTCAGATTGGCGCCCATTGGGAGCAGACCAAGCATGTTGTTTATCCATATAAAGAAAAACAGCGTAAGCAGATAGGGCAAATACTTGCGATAATGCTTCTCGCCTATGTTTGGGAGTACAATCTCGTCCTTGACAAACAAGATAAGCGGCTCCGTAAAGCCACGCAAGCCTTTGGGCACCGAGCCTTCCTTCTTGTACCCGTTAGCCGTTGCTATGAATATCCACAAAAGCAGTATTGCCGACAGCATCATCGATGCCACATTCTTTGTTATAGATAGGTCGACAGGTTTCTCGTTAAGCACTTCGCCGTGCTCGCCGAAATCGAGATGCCCGCTGTTTGCAAGATAAATCTTGTCCTCATACAGAATGTACTCACGGCTATCCTTTACCACGGTGCTTTCGCCGTGCTCAAATGCCGAAGACATGAATATGTCGAGATGCCCCTCGGCATATAATATAATAGGTAGTGGAATGGCCACAGGCGACTCGCCGCCGTCGGGATTGGACTTGTCGTAGAAATGCCAAGAGTGAGAATCCTTAATGTGATGCATGATAACCTCACCTGCATCGAACTTTTCTTCTTTTGCGTTTGCATCGGATTTTACATCCAACGTATCCTGCGCAAATATTGAATTAACCGCCAACAGCAAGCACGATACAAACAATAATTTTAAAGTTCTCATATCATCAAATTAAGATTCAACTTTTGCATAGTCGCCTAAAAACCAAATGTATGGATTACTGTGAACGGCTACAAACGCCTTGTTCCCCATATAGGTTCGAAAGCGTTTTTTAAAGGTAGGACATTTTTTGGGTAAAAAAAACTTTATTGTGCGATTTTTTAGTTGATGCCTATGGACTGAAAGTTTAAGGTGCAGCCTGTCAAGTGCAGACAGGAGTCGTTTTGGCATTTGGTCATGCGATATCACAGAATACAATTCGGAAATAATCGGGCATCGCAACTGGGTTTCACATCTCATTTTTGTGTCGTTTAAATATGCATGTTGGCACTTTGCCATCATTTTTTTGCAAAAACCGAACACAAACACGGAATTATCCATTAATATTGGCATTGTATTTATGACGAATTGTAACATGTTATTGATTTTCAGCATTTAACACACAATTTCGATTGTTTCACTCTTAATTGAACACACGTAATTATGAACTGGTCTGGAATAATACTTGGAGCCGCATCCTTTGTACTCATCGGCGCGTTTCACCCGATTGTAATCAAGGCTGAATACTATATTGGGAAGAAATGCTGGTGGGCGTTTGCCTTTGCCGGAATAATTTTTTCAATAGTCTCGCTGTTGATTGAGGACCTTGTTTTTTCGTCGGTGACAGGAGCGCTTGCATTCTGCCGCTTCTGATCGATTCTGGAACTGTTTGAGCAGGAACAACGCGTAAAGAAAGGGTGGTTCCCCGCCAATCCAAAAAAGAAGAAATAAGCAAGGGGCACATTGATTGTCCGCATCATAATTGCAATGTAATTTCCCATAGGGAAAAGGGATAAGGGGGAAGGCGTTGGATTTAGTCCCGATAGCCATCGGGAGTAGAATTTTGAATTTAGGATTTAGGATTTAGTCCCGATGGCTATCGGGATCGGGATTTGGATTTTGGACGCGGGCACCACACATATTGTTGCAATGCGGTAGGGACACATTGAATGTGTCCTCATCATAATTGCAACACGATTTCCCGTAGGGAAAATCCATTGGACAAAAGACAAATAAAAATGGTTGCGACTTGC
>JAKSMD010000168.1 GCA_024400815.1 Bacteroidales bacterium
CCGCGGGCGTGAAGTCCGTCATCCTGTCCAGCTCGCTGTCCAGTTCGCAACTCTGGGGACACGAGCAACACCGTAATATCAAGTTTATGTCCCCCGATGACCAAGAGGTGATTGCCGAAGCTGAAAAGACAGGCGTTTATGATGGCAAGGAATATCTGGAAGCCGTTGACCATTTTATGGAACGCCATTGCTGTGCATCGGTATTTGGACCAGAGACGCCCGAGTGCGTCACGCGCCCGAAGAAGAGCGGCAGTGAAAGCTATGTGGTTGCCTGGGGACCCAACGAGTTCACCCCGCTGGGCACGTTGAAGGAGTGGGACTATACCGAGAAGCTGAGGTCGGTACAAGAACCTGTGTTGGTCATCAGCGGCACCAACGACCTGTCCACCCCGATGATTGCCAAGACGATGTACGATGCCGCCCCGAACAGTCGCTGGGAACTCTTTGACGGCTGTCGCCACATGTGTTTCGTTGAGGCCACCGACAAATACCTTAAGCTCGTGGGCGATTGGATGAAAGAGAAGGACTAATTTTTTTGAAAGGTGGTATATGAAACAGGACCGATTTTCCATTAAAAAGCGAATCAAGAGTTTCAGTTACGCATTCGCCGGACTGAAAGTTTTATTCAAAGAAGAACATAACGCCCGGATTCACGCCGTAGCGACCTTGTTGGTGGTGGCGGCAGGCATTTTCTTCCGTATCACGGACGGAGAGTGGATCGCCGTGGTTTTGTGCATTGGGATGGTGATATCTGTGGAAGCTGTCAATTCATCTATTGAACGGTGCACCGACTTCGTCAAGCAGGAGCGCGATGACCGCAAACGTGACATCAAAGACTTGGGTGCCGCCGCCGTATTGGTTTGCGCCATCGCTTCCGCCGTGGTCGGCTGCATTATCTTCATTCCATATCTTATTCAATGGTTGCGATAAAAATTCCACAATGAGAAAAATGACATCAGAGAAACAGTTGCCAACAGCAAAACCAGCCGGAGAGAACGAATCCCCTATCGTTATTTACACGGCTGAAGACAATAATATTCAGCTGGATGTCAAACTGGATGGTGAAACCGTATGGCTTTCAATTGAACAGATGGCTATACTGTTCGGCAGAGATAGAACTGTCGTTAGTAGGCACATACGAAACATTTATTCCGAAGGCGAATTGCCCCGAGATATCACATGTGCAAATTTTGCACATATGGGTGTTGATCAAGACCAAGTATATGAAACACAACTATATAACCTCGATGTCATCATTTTCGTCGGATATCGTGTGAAATCTATTCAAGGCACTCGTTTTCGTCAGTGGGCAAGCAAGGTGTTGAAAGACTACCTCATAAAAGGTTATGCTGTAAATCAGAAGATTGCGCTGCGGCATTATGATGAGTTAAAGAAGGTGGTAACTAAGATGACTAATAATAACTATGGAGAAGATTCAATTGTTCAAAGACAAAAAAATTCGTACTTCTTGGAATGCGGAGGAGGAAAAATGGTATTTTTCAGTTGTGGATGTGGTTGGAGTCTTAACAGACTCGCTCAATCCAACCGATTATCTGAAAAAAATGCGTAAACGAGACCCTGAGTTATCATCGTTCTTGGGGACAAATTGTCCCCAGGTAACTATGGTTTCAGAAAGTGGAAAGAAAAGAAAGGTACTTGCCGCCGACGCTAAGGGTATATTGCGCATCATCCAATCCATAACGTCTTCCCAAGTTGAGTCTTTTAAACTCTGGTTGGCCCGGGTGAGTGATGATGCGAAAGTGCGGGAATCAGTGTCAAATAAGTTGTATATTGTTGATTGTCAGTCAAATGATTTGAGAAAATCAAATATTGAAAGTAAAATATATACTTTGAGAGGGTCGCAAATTATGTTGGATTCAGATTTGGCAGAGCTATACGATGTTGAGACCAAGGCGTTAAAACAGCAAGTGAAAAGGAATCGAAGCCGCTTCCCGGAAGACATTATGTTCGAACTTACAAAGGAAGAATTTGATAGTTTGAGGTCACAAAATGTGACCTCAAACAAGAGAGGTGGAAATCAATATCTTCCATTTGCATTTACGGAAACGGGAGTTGCTATGCTAAGCAGCGTGTTGACTTCTGAAAAAGCGATTATGATAAATCTGCATATTATGAGAGCTTTTGTTTCCATGCGCAAATACATTATTGCTAATGCAAATGTTTTACAACGAATTGAGTCTTTAGAATTGAAGCAGGTAGCAACCGAACAAAAAATGGATGAAATTTTAGACCGACTGGATGATGGCACCACAACACCTATTTATGGGATTGTGTTCGAAGGAAAAGTCTTTGATGCCAGATTGGGTGTTTCAAATATTATAAAACTTGCTAAAAAGGAGATTGTGTTGATAGATCCGTACGTGGATGCGCGTACTTTTGATATTTTGGAAGATCGTGAGCAAAATGTTACGGCAACGATATTTACATCGCGCGTGACATCGGCACTTAGAAACATCAAGAAATTACATGATGTTCAATATCCCAAACGTCACATTGGATTGAAACAATGTGCCACAAATTTTCATGATAGATTCCTGATTGTTGATGATGATGTTTACCATTTTGGGGCTTCCTTCAAAGATCTGGGGCAACGACTTTTTGCTTTTGAGAAGATGGAATTAGATAAAAACCTGATTATGAGCCAGTTATATTAATTATGAACCCAGAACCAACCCTTAACGCACACAACAAAGACGAGTTCCCGCCCGCACATACGGCGGAACATTTATTGAACCAGACAATGGGCCGCATGTTCGGCTGCGAGC
>JAKSMD010000169.1 GCA_024400815.1 Bacteroidales bacterium
TGCTGAAACGGCATCAGAAGTAAAAGAATTTATGAAGACAATTGAGCAGCGTCGATATCGAATGCCATGGGTGATGTCGTTCTCTGGGGTTCAAGACAAGTTGAGTCAATGGATTGCATATACGGATCGTAAACGCGGTGGATATGCGCTCGGATTTTCATTTAAGAATTTGGAGAATTTAGTGGGAAATATTGTTCGTTCTAAGAGTCAGCTATATGAAGGCAATAGCCCTTATATATTGCACCTTTTGCCCTGTTTTTATTTGGACTATGCTTCAAAAGAAGCAATGTCTGAGGTTCAACATTTTTTCCACTTTCTTTTCGTTGAATATTTACAGGAGTTCGTTAATAAGGAGTTGGGCATATCAAACACACAGGAATATGCGGCGCGTATAGCTTCGTTCATTTGCCTTTTTGCTGCAGTTATCAAGCATGAATCATTCAAGGAAGAACAAGAATATCGTTTGGTAATTCAGCTGGTGAATGATGCATATGAAAAAGAAGTTGAAATTATCGGCGGGAAGCCACGGATTCGGATATCGAAAGAATTACACACTGATACAGTTGCAAAATTAATCACGGAGGTTTGGTCTTCGCCGCATGGAGATCGGGAAGTGTTAAATTCTGTTGCAAGATATCTTTCGATTAAATATGATTTGAAAGTTGGTTTGTATTCGAGCAATGTGCCTTATAATGGCCGATGATAACAGTATGTGGCGGTCGAAAGAGATTTATAAGAAACATAGCGTATGATATGAAAGTTGTTGACTTGTTTTGTGGAGCCGGAGGGATGTCGCTTGGCTTTAAACGGGCTGGCTTTGAACTTGTCTGTGCAGTTGACAATTGGCCGGCGGCGTTAGAGTGTTATAAGTTGAACTTCAAGCGTCATCCAGTCAAGCAGCTCGACATTTCGAACTGGGAAGCAGTTGCGATGGAATTAAAAGAATCCAAGCTCGATATAGTAATTGGAGGTCCTCCGTGTCAGGATTTTTCGGACGCTGGTCTTCGCGTGGAGGGGAAACGGGCCAAGCTGACGAGTTGTTTTGCGCATATTGTCGCAACCTTGCAGCCGAAATATTTTGTTATGGAGAATGTTCCGCGGGCACTCAAGAGTAAAGCCTATGCAGAAGCGGAAGGCATCTTTAAAAATGCTGGATATGGCCTGACGAAAGTGATTTTGGATGCGAGTTTGTGTGGTGTTCCACAAGCGCGAAGCCGATTTTTTTGCATTGGAGCCAAAGGTGCGCCGGATGGTTTTTTAAGTGATGCGTTATTGTTTGATGTAGGAATTGTGCCAATGTCGGTGAGGGATTATCTGGGGGATGAGATCGATGTAAAATATTACTATCGGCATCCGCGAAGTTATGCGAGAAGGGCAATCTTCTCAATAGATGAACCATCTGCAACGATCAGGGGATGTAATCGTCCAATGCCAGAGACTTATGTACGACATCCCGCAGATGCTGCAGATCCTGTACGGCATAGACTACGATGCTTAACATATCAAGAGCGGGCGAGGATTCAGACATTCCCAGCGAATTATAAATGGACGGGATCTGAATGTAACGTAAATCAAATCATCGGGAATGCGGTTCCTGTGAATTTGGCTTTGTTTGTTGCGCGGCATTTGAAAGAATTCATAGAGTCAAATTGTGTTGTAAAGGTTGTTCCGCAGACGTTTTCAATGTGGCTTTCGAACTCCAAGCAACTTTCTATGGCGGCGGCAGGTGATGTTATTTCTCATTACAGGAGAGCAGCGAAGATTGGTGAATGTGGAAGCCAAAAGGAAGTTTCACTTGAGGCACTTCAGAAGTGCAGTGGGTTTAAGCGGAGTGGGCAAGATGCAAGAAGACAAATGGTTCACGCTTGCGATTTAAGGCAAGAATATTTACTGTATGTACAAAACTTCAAGAAAGGAAATCAAAATGAAGGCGAATGAGAAATCCGAAATCCCGTTTGAGTTTACTTGGACGGCATTGAAATTACTTGGCAAGACATTGTATTCAAATGCCTGGAGCGCCATATCCGAGCTTGTCGCTAACGGGTTTGATGCCCAGGCAAAGAACGTGTATGTGTTTTTGGATGTAGCGGATAAAAGGCGGGCTGTAATTGAGATTGTTGATGATGGTGTCGGTATGTCACGTGATGATTTGAATACTTATGTGAAGATTGGCTACGATAAGCGATTGGCGCTTAAGGAGAAAAATAGGAACGCTGACACCTCAATGTTGATGGGGAGAAAAGGAATTGGTAAACTCGCGGCATTATATTTGTCCCCACGATATTATGTAATGACAAAGAAGGGCGGGGGCGCAATCGAGAATTGGGAGATGAAATACGATTTATCAAAGATTTCGCAAAATGACAATCCAAGTCTCAAACGATGCAGCGAGAGAATTGCGCTATGCGCTGATGTGAAATGGCGAGAAACTTTAACGGGAACTGCTATAAAGATGTGCGATGCTGATTTGCGTGGATTGGGGGATGAGGCATTTGCTGCGCTAAATGACAAATTGGCACATCATTTTTCTCTGGAATCGATGGTGGGTCGAAAGATTTATTTATGCGTCAGACGCTCTGCTAGTGAAAAAATTCAATTTTCACCGGTAAAGAAAAACATAGCGTTTGGAAATATGGCGTTTATTGAATGCTTGTTAGACGATAACAAGTTGAAAGATAGGCTGTGGGGACGTTCTTTGTTGCTTGACCAAAAATT
>JAKSMD010000017.1 GCA_024400815.1 Bacteroidales bacterium
AAAACCCTGCACGCGAAAGCATCCGTATGGCATTGTGTTATGCGTTCAATCTCGTCACAGTCTGCAACGAGGCACATGAAAGCGAAACGGGCGGCAAAGATAGTATAATTCCGCTCGTGTAGCGCAGCAAAAATCTTAATAATTACTAATTTAAAACAATATAGTTATGAAAAGAAATTTTGTTGCAATAACACTCATTGCATTGTTTTTCGGTATAGCACTCACAGGATGTGAGAAAGAAACCAGCACAACTGAAAATACCAGTCCCACGCTGAAAAATTTAAAGATTTCTGACATCAAAGTACAAGATGGAATGCTTTGCTTTGATTCTTGGGAACAATACGAACAAACCATTCACGCTTTAGCTGATGCCTGTGAAAACCACGTGGCAAAATACATTGACAGTATTATTGTGGTTTTAGGTACAGACGATGAAGAAGCCATTAACGAACAAATCGCTAAAGACGGATTCAGCCAATTCACACCGCTGCACGATTTTGCTAATGCCTTGCATTTTGAAAGCTTATATAATTTGTTGGAAAAGTCAGAACAGGAATGGATGAACGATGTGTTTTCAGGGTTGGAAGACAATCCTTTTAACAACATTGATGTGAGTAGATACGAATCAGCCCTATATAATGAATATGGGGATATTATGATTGCTGGTGAAATTTACCATGCTAAATGTTTTAAAATCAATGCGGATTGTCCACAATCTGGTTCAACAAAAGGAGATTCAGAATATTTTTTCTTTCAGGAGAAACGGCGTTTCATACATGGAAAATTATCTACAACCACACTGAGCATTTCTGGAGCTACCACTTTATACAACAAAAAGGACAATGGAAAAAAGACTCTCTGGTACAGCAAAATTTATGTCTATGTTGAAGGATCAAAAGGTAATAGTTGTAATGATTTTGACGCTAATAGCTATTTTCATCCTGTAGGAGCTAGTCTTCCTTGGGGTTGTTATGTCTTTGCAACTTCATTTAGAGGAACTTTCCCTACATATATTGTTCCTGGAAATCATATTCATGGAAGATATGAAGCTCCAAATGCAAATAAATCTTTTGACTTATACATGTAAACATTTATAGTTATGAAGCCTTATAAGTCGCTTTTACTCCTGCTTGTAATACTGCCAGTGTTATCATTGGCACAAGATTCATGCCGCATTCACAAGCATTTTTCCAATAAAATCACTCATTCATTCACTGTACAGTACAACAACTGTATATTTCCGAAAGCCGATTTCGAATATTTGGAAAACACGTCAGAAATATGGTCACCGAAAATAAGTTATCATAGAGCATTTTTGGCAGATTACAATCTGACTTTTCCTTCAGGCATAGGATTGTCCATTGAATATGGTCAAGGTTACATTAACATGCGGCTTAAAAATGAAATTGATAATGAAGTTTGGTATTATAATTCATTCAATAGATTTTATTTTCCGTGCCTTGGATATTACAACTTAGGTGTTAAAGCAACTTATTTGGCTTCTATCTCCAACAATGTATTTCTTAAAACTGAACTGGGAATTAGAATCCCATATTTTTGCGAACATTTTAGTGGTTATGGGTGGCACTCGCAGCCCTACGCCACTGATACTACAATGTTTTTGAACATTAATAACATTACAAAAGCCCATAACTTCATTCCGGATATTTCATTAGGGGTAAGTTTTCTGTTCCATACCAAACGCAATCCTCGAAGCAATTTCATTTTGGGTCTGAATACCAATTTGGGATTTGTGAAACGCTGTTCAGGTTACTACGCCCTTCGTTCGCCTTTTTCTGCGGCGGAAAGTGTTTGTGATATATCTTCAACCTCCACTTATTTCGGCATTAATATCGGATACTCATTTTTGACTTTGCCCAAAACATTCTTTTTGAAACAGCATTGGCAGACAAAACCGTATGAAGAGTTTGATGTCAACAAACCAGTGCATTCCATTTCGCTATCTTACAACAATGCGTTTGCGGTTGGAGGAAAAGTGGAGAACAAGCAGGGCCTTGTGCAGGCCAAAGTTCCTGTTAAGTTCACTCCGGAATTCGCTTTAAAGTACAGCTGTACTATAGCCAAAGGGTTCGGCATTTCAGCGGAAGTTCCTATAGGGTTGTTTTCCAGACGTTTCAAACTTGACTTGTCGGGTTCCCTTCCCACTGACACCGTATGGTCAAATGGTGCAATCGGACTTGAGAATTTCTACGGAAACGAGCTCGTCTTTGGCGACTTTCATTCGGGATTTGCCTTGCGGGCAAGCTACCTGACGAGCATTCATCGGAATGTGTCACTACAATCAGAGTTGGGGCTGTCGTTCACTCCGTTATTGCACAAGCAAGAGAGCTATGATGAGAGTATGGGTAGCATACTTGCCGTCATTTATCCTAATTACGAATACAGCTATGATATTCCGTTTGCTGTCCTAAAGCCAAAAGTTATCAATCAAAACTACTGGCTCCCCAAACTCTCCGGCGCGGTCAACTTCTTGGTACACGGCAAGAACCCATGCCACAACTTCGTGTTCGGCCTCAACTTCAACGTGGATTTCACCAAGCAGATGACTGTTGACTACCAGACGGTGCCGTCGTTCCCGCAAAAGTACCAGTCCTCAGGTCAAATTGTCTTCAACATGACCACCGTCGGCCTGCACGTGGGGTATCAGTTCATGACGGGGAGGAAACAGGCGATAGGTAATAGGTAACAGGTAATAGGTAATAGGGAATAGGGAATTTAGGTTTCGCAAGTTGTTGTCGTTCTTTTTTGTCTGGCAATGCATCGTCATTTTGTAGCGCAAGAAAGAATCTTTTCTCAAAAAGAAAGGGATTCCCTTTCTTTTTTGTATTTTCGCAGTTCTTTTTTTGAATCTATTATGCCCAAACCCAACACAACCCTTTCAATTGATATTCACGGCCTCTATGTAGAGGATGCGTTGCAGCGAGTCCGCGACTTTGTAGCTAAAGCGCCCAACACCATCGAAAAAATCATTGTCATCCACGGCTATAACAATGGCACGGCGCTGAAGGAGGCGGTGCGCCATCGCTTACATTCTCCTCGCATTCAGGAAGTGTCTGCACGTTTCGGGAATGAAGGCGAAACCATTATTTGGTTGAAAAGGCTGAACTTGGTAAGCCTTTTTAATAATGGGAACCAGTTGTTTGAAAACAATAAAGGAAGTCTTAATATTTGGCGTAAAGACAGATAATCTCTTTTAAAATAATTTGAAATGAAAAGAAATGTTTTTCTCACCATCGTTGTCATTCTCACTATTCAATTAGGATTTGCGCAAGTGCCTGTTTTTGTAGATTTTAATTCAACAGGTTCAGGTAGAAGTATTAATGTGCTTGCTTCCAAGCAGTTCCACAATCGACACGAATTGGGTGGTGGTATTTGCTTCAACATCAACAAACAGACTTTAAATGATGATCAGTTCTGTATTTTCAGAAAGCGTATGTATTCAATCCAGCCGATTGAATTTTTCGGAGTGGAGGGTTTTTATCAAATCCATTTCTTGAAAAATTTGGAACATATAGATTTGTTCACCTTCTATGACATACAATATAGGTTTTCACATTGCAGAAGCTGGTTCGGAGGTTATACTGAAGGAGGAAGAAACTATATCATATATGGTCCATATCATTGGATTGAGCAAAATATTGGCATAGGATTCTCTGTTGATATTTGGAAGAATTTGTTTTTAATCCAAAGAATTGGAGGTGGCATAAATTTAATCGTTGGCTATGGGAAAACAGATTACAATGCAATGATTGCTAAGCCTAAGACGGAATGGGAATTTGGGTATCTCCTTAGCTCAGGTATCGGCTATAGATTTTAATAATGAACAGACTATTGAAACTATTAATAGCGTTTTTTTGCGTGTTGCCGGCATTCCAGCCGGCAACCGCGCAAAAAAATGAAAACAATTTTCCCAACGGTTTCCACATCGGCATCACGGGAGAGGGAAACATTGCTCAGAAAATGGCTGTTATTCAAACATCCGGGTCTTGGCCGGAACCCATTTCCCATCCTGCTTGGGGTTGGGAAACAGGCTTGGAGTTCTCCTACCATTTCGCCAAATATTTTGGTGTGTCAGTAGCCGCCGTTTATGGGACAGTAGCTCAGATTAAATATGATGTCTATGTTCCTTATTTTGAATATTTTGGAGAGGAAGACAGATACGTTCCTGTGGAAAACAGGCGGTTTTGTCGATTTCAAATACCTGTGAAATTTGAATTTCATACCCCTTTGGCCAAGGATTTCTCGTTTTGCGGATCCATAGGAATGAATATCAAAAACATAACCTCTGCCATTAGATATACCTGTCTCAAAGAGAAGTTGCCCCTTGACGTTGCCATTAATCAATGCAATTACGGTGTGTATCATACCAGCAATGTCATTAATAATCCTTATTATTTTGAATCTTTTCTAGAGGAGGAATTGGGACATAAGATTCAGTTGGACCTATTGTTGTCCATAGGGGTATATTATCAATTGCCCTATAATGATTTAATAAGAGCATCCATAATCGGCAATTTTTCCTTTAATGACAAACTAAAAGGGATTTACGAATATCCTTTGGCCAACACATCAGGAACCATGTCCTCCCTGCACAACCACATCGGTCTCGAATTGGCCTACATCCACTGTTTCCGCACCAAGGCGCAACGTGCCGCTTGGCGCGAGAGCAAAGGGAAATAATTGACAAGAGAGGAATCGGGGAATCCGGTTCCTCTTTTTTTGTGCAATAAATAAACTTGATATGCGTTGTCCAAAAGTTCTAATTTTGTTTTATGAGGAAATTATGCTTATTGATTCTATCTTCCCTCTTTGCTGTTGTCGCTTTCGGACAGAAAATCACGATTAGCGGTTATATGTACGAGCGCGGCAGTATGGAATCGCTCCCCGGCGGGCTGATTTACGAGCCGGTGTCGCAGGCGGCGGCCACCACCAACACGTACGGCTTCTATACGCTCACCTTGCCTTATCGCGACTCTATGTACGTGGTGTTTTCGAGTTTCGGCTATATGAAGGACACGCTCCGTATAGAACGCCCTGCCGATTACGAATATGATGCTCGTTTGGCAAAGATTACCACATTGGAAACCGTCAACATTACGGCGGAAAAAACCAATACGGAGCAGGTGCAGATGAGTTCCATCACTTTGACGGCCAAGGAGGTGAAGAACGTGCCGATGCTTTTCGGCGAGAAGGACGTCTTCAAAACCCTCCTGCTGATGCCGGGCGTGCAGTCAGGCTCGGAAGGCACCTCCGGCATCTACGTGCGCGGCGGCGGTCCCGACCAGAACCTCATCATCTTGGATGAGGCCACCATCTATAACGCCAACCACCTGTTGGGCTTCTTCTCCATCTTCAACGGTGATGCTATTAAGTCCGTAGAGCTCATTAAAGGCGGTTTTCCGGCCCGATACGGCGGTCGGCTGTCCTCCGTTATCGACGTGACGATGAAAGACGGAAATAAGGAGTCTTTTCACGGCGAAGGCGGCGTGGGACTCATCTCTTCCAATATGATGTTAGAGGGCCCCATTGTGAAAAACAAGTCCTCGTTTATGATTTCGGGGCGCGCCACCTATTTGGACCTATTCCTGATTCCCATCATGAAAATTGCCGCCGATGGCAGTTCTATGGGCTACTATTTTTTCGATTTGAATGCCAAGTTCAACTACAGCATCAGCAAGAAGGACAAGATATATGTGAGTGCCTATTACGGGCAGGACAAGTTCCACTTGGGAGAATCTTACATCAGTGGCAGCACGGAAAGGGAAAAGTTCAAAGTGGGCTTGTATTGGCAGAATGCCACCGCCACCGCGCGCTGGAACCACCTGTTTTCCAGCAAGGTGTTTTCCAATATGTCGTTTGTCTTCAGCGACTACAAGATGAACACCTATTCAAAATACCATTACCATATTCAAGGTTATCCGGACGAATCGTTTTCCTCCGATTTCAATTCCGGCATACGGGATTACACGCTGAAATACGACCTTTCCTACATTCCCAACGCCACGCACAAGGTTTTGGTGGGTGCGGCGGTGACCTATCACGAGTCGCGACCTAACGCTATGATGTTCAAGATGGACACTACGACGATGAACCGGGTGGAAAAGGAACCCGGCTTGGAGTATGCCGTCTATGCGGAGGACGAAATCAACATCCGCAATCGGTTCAAGATAAATCCCGGCATCCGGCTGGTGTGCTTCTCCGTGCCGCACAAGACCTATTTCTCACCCGAGCCGCGCCTGTCGATGAGTTACAACATCCTGTCCAACTTGGCTATCAAGGCCTCCTACGCGATGATGAGTCAGAATATGCTGCTGCTGAGTACCAGCACCATCGGTTTGCCGACAGATTTGTGGGTGCCCGTCACGGACAGAATACGACCGCAGCGCTCGCAGCAGGTGGCGCTGGGTCTGCACTATGATTTGAAAAAACCGCGCTTGTCGTTTTCTCTGGAAGGCTATTACAAAAAGATGAACCACATTTTGGCCTACAAAGAGGGCTCTTCCTATTTTATGGATATGTTAGAAGATCTTTTAGAGGAAACGCCCGCGGCGACCGCCGATTTTCAAAACCAGTGGAGCAACCAGGTGACCAGCGGCCAGGGTTGGTCGTACGGTATGGAGTTTTTAATGAGAAAAGAAGTTGGCAAGTTCACCGGCTGGCTTGGCTACACGCTGTCGTGGACCAAGCAGCAGTTTGACGAGCTGAACTTCGGCAAGCCCTTTTTCGCACGTTACGACCGCCGTCACGATGTTTCTCTTGTGCTGATGTACAGCCCGAAATCCTGGATCAACCTCTCTTTAGCGTGGACGTTCGCCACGGGCAACGCCGTGACATTGCCGAACGCCGTTTACGAGGGAATAGACCTTCAAACCTATATGCACGATATTCAATCGGACAATTCGGGCTTTGGTTATTATCATTCTTACATTGAAAATTATGGCGACAAGAACAACATACGTATGAAGCCTTTCCACCATCTGGATGTGGGTGTGCAGTTCATCAAGCCGCACAAGAAGCAGGGCGAAAGCATATTCGAAATCAGCATTTACAACCTCTACAACCACAAAAATCCATTTTTCTACTATGTGGATAATGATTTTGTTTACGATCCCGCCATGCAGACATCGACGAATGTGCAGAAAATCATGCAGGTCAGCATTTTCCCCATTATTCCTACGTTCACCTATCATTTCAAATTCTAATCGGTTATGAAGAGTATAAAAACATCCATATTGCTATTCAGTTTGTTTGCGGCAGTTTTGCTGAGCAGTTGCATTGACCCGGTGGATTTGGGCAATCAGGTCAACGAGAAGCCGCAGCTGGTTTTGTACTGCCGGTTGTGTCCGCAGTTGGATTCCACGTACATTATGTTGTCGCACACGCAGTTGTTATATGGTGCGGGCAGTCATCAGGAGATTACGATGTTGCGCGACGGGGTGGTGGAGTTGTCGGCCGACGGGGAGCATTGGATTCAGGCCACCTATTACGAGCCGAAGGACGTTTTTTTGCTCACCCGCCAGGAGTTCCCGGTTGAGGAGGGGCACACCTACTACATTCGGGCGTCGAGAGCCGGGTATGACGATGTTTTCGCTGTATGCACAGTGCCGTACAGCAGGCCCGTGGATGCTCATTTTGACACGGTTGTTGTAAACAGTGACGTTCACTGGGGCGAAATCTGGGATGAGCCGCACAAAGACATCTATGTCGAGTGGCGCGACTACCCCGGGGAGGCGAACTACTACGCACTGACCACATACAGCCGATATACGCACTTTTTTCATGATTATGAAACAGGAGAATCGTCGGAAAGCTACTATTGGAGTTATTTTGTAAGCTGGCTTGTTGACGGAAATTCAAGTCTGCAGTATTTCTCGGACGAAGGTCGTGACGGAGAGGTTTTCCGCTATATCGAAGAAGAACTGGTGGATTTGGACGAAGAATCAGGAGAGAATGAAGAATACGCGCAGTATTATATGATGTTTTTGGATAAGAACTGCTACCAGTACGAGGTCACACTGAGTGAGGAGGGTGGTTTTTTCAACGGATTTCTGTTGGAGCCGATGCACACCTACAGCAACATAGAGCACGGTTTCGGGCTGTTCGGGGCGTTCACTTTGCAGGAAATACCGTAGTCGCTAACGCTTCTCCATTCACAAATTAGAATAATTGGAATAATGAGAATTCCAATTTGTTCTAATTATTCTTATTGGTGTATTTCCCGCCGGAGGTGGCAAGAAACGCAGGAAGGAAAAATTCCAAAATTTATGTTGCCGATTTCTGAAGAATCCCATTTTTGTGTACATTTGCAACCTTAAAAATCGCAGAGATGATAAATCCACAATTCAAGCCCTATATGCCGGTCGTTTTACGGCTTCTTCAAACGCATAAAGTTAAGGATGCGTATTTGTTCGGCTCTGTGCTGACCGATCGTTTCAATGACAACAGTGATGTTGATCTGCTGGTGAATTACGATGACGATATGGATCCTTTGGAAATGGGAGAAAGTTTGATGGAACTCTATATTGAATTGGAAGACAATCTGAATCGGAAAATAGATTTGCTGACGGAGCGTTCCCTGAAGAACCCTTATTTCATCAAAGAGATCAATGAAACAAAATATCAAATTTATGGAGACTAATATAAAGAAACTCTTAACCGACATTCAGCAATCCATATTGAGAATCGAGCAATATACCGCTTCTTTGAATAATATCACGGAATATTCCTCTAATACTTTGGTGCAAAATGCCGTTGAGCGCAATATAGAAATCATTGGAGAAGCAACCAATGCAATCCTCAAAATCAATGCCGAAATTCCAATCTCAAGTGCTCGCAAAATTGTGAATACGCGAAACCAACTTATTCACGGGTACGATGCCGTTGACGTAGCTATGATTTGGAGTATCGTCCGAAATCACATCCCCATTTTAAAACAAGAGGTGGAAACTTTGTTGGCTGAATAGGTTATCCATTCAGAAATTTTCAAGCGCCGTTTTCCCTACTCCTCGCGCTTTTCCACCGCATAGTAGCCGCCGGTCTTTCGGCTGCCGCGATATTCAATGCTGCCGTCTTCTTTCAGCTGCCGCAAAATCCGCTCTATGGAGCGCTGGCTTGTATCTGGAATTTCGTCAAGAAGTTTTGCGACATTTGCTCCCGGATTCTCCGAAATCTTCTCTTTGACTTGCTCTTTTAAAAGGTTTATACCGCCAACTTTTTCAGAAAACGTCCTTTTGTGCACCTCTACGACCGTTTCAGGGACCCTTTTGTAGGAAAAATTTTCCTGTTCTTCTTCCAAGTGCCTTATGACCTCATCCCTCATTCGGTCGGATATGGGGAATGTGGGGCGCTCATTGTCCGCATTCGGGCGCAATGTCACCTGACTGCAATTGTAAGAATCTATTTTTGAGAGTATTACAAGGGTTTTGGCATTTATTCTAACGCAGGCGTCCTCAGATATGACGGTTTCCCAATGGGAGAGCGATTTGTACTGCCTAAAAATTTGGCCGTCAGACAGATGGATGAAAGTCAGATTTCGATTGCAGGTGATATAGTCCACATCGTCCACGGAAATGAATATTTCAGCATTGTCCGGCATGGAGACTATGAGCTGGCTGCGTTTTCTTGATAGCGCTTTCTCTTTGTTAATAAGCGACTTGCAGACAAATTCATAGATTCTTAGAATGAAGAAGAAAGCGTAGAATGCGGTGTTCCTCAGAAATACCAATGTGAAGACCGACAGTATGCCCAATTTCACAGAAGGAACGCCAACAGCCGTGTAGGTGTCGAACAAATAGCTGTATATCAAGCATATTTCCAACAGTGCGGATGCCGCCACCACGGCTGACGAAGCAATCTAAAACAGCAGGAACCTTGCTTTTTCGAAAAGCTTTGGAGTGAGGACGAACCATCCGATATAAACTGCGGCCATCAGAAATACAGCCGAAATATATTCATACTGAATATGTTGCGGGTCAATAGGGCGGAGGTAGGAATAATGTGCGAATATCCACAGTACGGCCACCCAGAAAAGCGTATGGAATGTCAACGGAATAGAGTTTCCCTTTTTCATAAATACAGGATTTTGAGTTGCAAAGGTAGCACCAAAAATGGATTTTATACCGCCAACTTCAAAAAAAACGTCCTTTTTCAGCTTTTTTTCGTGAGGCCGTTACGGACTTTCCAAAATTTCGTATTTTTGGAGAGCAAAAATCAAAAAATATGAAAAGAATCATTACAATTTCGCTTGCCGTCATGTTGATCATGACAAACCAGATTACAATTCATCAAAAATCATAAATTATGAGAAAACATATACTTACCCTTGTATTGGCCATTTTCTGTCTGGGCGCCCTTGCTCAGTCCCCCTGCACCATCACGCAGCTGCCGTATGCGTGCCGGCTTGACACAGTGCCGGAATGCTGGAGCGGTGACACCCCGCAGCACATCTATGGGACTTCTACCTCACCGGAAATTGATCCCTCCATCCCCATCAGCCAGCTGACGCTGAGGCTGAAGCTGCACACCATGCCTTCGGTCAACTGGACGGTGGCGCTGTATGTCGGCTTCAAGGACAGCGTCGGAGGCGCGTTCATCCCGTATGATACGCTTTTCTGCAATTCCCATAGTTTCGACAGGGAATTTGAAGTGTCATTCGCGCAATATGCAGGAACTGCCCGGCATTTGTGTTTCCAGGTTGAGCACTTACAGTCCATATTCATGAGCGATTTGGTTTTGGACTACACGCCCACCTGCTGCAATCCGCTAATAGTGCAATTGGATTCCGTTTCGGGAACCTGGGCCTCCCTTTCGTGGCAGCCGCGGCAGGGCGAGAGCAGCTGGCAGTACGCCTACAACTACACGGGCGACGGCCCCGTGCAATGGGTGCAGACATCTACGCCGCATGTGCTGCTGCAAGGTCTCGACCCCGTCACGGAATACGGCTTCTTCCTACAGACCGAATGCTCTCCCGTTGATGCGGGACCGATGCCGGTCTTTCCCGTTCGGATGTTTTAACAATATGTCCGGAGGCACTGGATCTGCCCTTCACCGACGACTTCTCCAACACCCTGCTGGAGGACTGCTGGACGAACATGTGGTTCAACGCAAACGAGACGGGCAGCATCAATGGCGACTACGCCGCCATGAGCACGGACGTGTCGTCGCTGATGGTAACCCTCAGATACCGCGCTTCTGGCAGCGATCTGACCGTCGGCGTGATGGACGACCCTGACGACACGGCCACCTTCGTCCCGGTGGCGGCCGTCATTCCGGAATTGAGCTACACGTGGTACTACCACGAGGTGATTTTCGACGGCTATACGGGAAGCGGGAAGCACGTGGCCTTCAAGGGTGGCGGAATCGACCTCGACGACGTCACGCTGATGGAGATGCCGCCGTGCGTGTATCCGTTCCCCGTCACGACGGAGCACATCACAGGGACAACCGCCGACGTGGTCTTCACGCCGCGCGGCACGGAGAGCCAGTGGGAGGTGGTCTGCGGCCCGGCAGGCTTCAACCCCAACATGGGCGGCACGCACCAGACCGTCGGCTATTCGACCCCCTCGCTCAGCGGGCTGACCCCGCTGACGACGTACGACGTGTATGTGCGCTCGCTCTGCGGCGGCACGCCGGGGCCGTGGTCCGTAAGGCACACCTTCACCACGCAGTGCCCGCCCGTCGCCAGTCTGCCCTATACGGAGGACTTCGACACCTACGGCGTGGATGCCGACACCTGCTACTCTGGATGCTGGCTCAGGTACAGCAGCTGGTCAAACCTCCTTCCGCACGTGGTGAATATGCAGGCCATTGACAACAGCTACGCCTTCTCGCTTCCGGGAGCGCTGGAACTCAAAGGCAGCAGCAGCAACGACTGGTATCTGGCCGTGATGCCGGAACTGGCCCCCGACATCGACCTGCAGGGGCTTCAGGTCTCCTGCAGTCTGGCATACGACCCGCTCTTCTCGATCAATGGGGTGCTCGAGGTCGGCGTGATGGACAATCCGTACGACCCGTCAACCTTCACGCCCGTCCTGACATCCAACAATCCGCAAAGCGCCGTGGCGCGGTTCTTCCACTATAACGGCACGGGCCGCCACATCGCATTCCGGAACACCGGCACCACAGACATATACATCGACGACGTGGTCCTGGACGTGGCTCCGCCCTGCGGAGATCCGGTGAATCTGGCGGTCGCCGACATTCTGGGCACGTCCGCGCTCGTCAGCTGGGAGCCTATTGAATACGGCACGGAGGCGGATTACATAGTATTTTACAGACAAGCCGGCGATGCCGTTTGGGACAGCCTCACCGTGACAGGGCACCAGACCTTCCTTTCCGGCCTCGCTCCCGAGACGGAATACGAGGTGCGCGTGCGCTGCAACTGCGTGGAAGGTCCTGGCTATTACGCCTATGCCTCCTTCCGCACGCGGTGCGAGGACATCGAAAGCGCCCAGATCGGCAACGGATGGTGGGAGCAGGGCCTTGTGCCCTTGGGTGCGTCCCGCACCTATTCGCAGTAGCTGTTCACCGAGTCCGAACTTTCCATTGCGGAGGTTCCGACGGACATCGGCGCCATAGAGCTGCAGTACCGCATACTCTATCCCAACGCCAACTCCGACCACAGGCACCAGCTCGAACTATATCTGGGCACGACCCAGCAGGAGGCCTTCTCTTCTCCTACCTCTTGGGTGCCCTTCGGCACCCAGCAGCAGGTGTTCTCCGACACGGTGCAGCTCCATCCTGACGACTCCGCGCAATGGGTGACGATTCAGTTCCAGGTCCCGTTCCATTACGGCGGCAGCGGCAGCCTTGTGCTCGCAGCCGTTTCCAATTCCATAGACGACGAGGGCGTCTGGTTCCTTTCGGAGCGCACGGCGGAGAACAGGTCCATCTACGACTACAGGGATGAATACGAACCGCCCTTCGCACCTGGATAGGATGTTCTTCAGGGAATATATGACGAGAGATACCGGTCCAACATCCGGTTTGTGGGCTGCGACTCGACCGCCAGCTGTCCGACGCCGAACCTCTCCGTGTCGGCCAGCGGCTCCGATGCCTATCTCGACATCGTTCCCGGCGGCACGGAATCCTCCTGGGAGATTGAATACCGCAAATATGCAGACACCGTGTGGACCTTCTACGGCACCGTTACCACGGCGACTCCCGTAGTCTCGGGACTGGAGTTCTCGAAAGACTACCTCGTCCGCGTGCGCGCCGTCTGCTCCCCATCCGGACACAGTGCGTGGCGCACGGCGCTCTTCTCCACGGAATGCGGCACCATCGAGCACCTGCCATTCACAGAAAACTTCGACGCGTATGCCGATGAATCAGCCGCACTGATACCTGTTTGCTGGAGCAGAATTCAGGTGTGGACCGCCCCATTCGTAGGTTCATCTGGCAGACTGCACCTGTACAAGGGACTTGTCGCACTGCCACCGCTGAGTGACACCATTGATGCCTCTCAGTTAATGATTTCCTTTAGGGCCTCGGCCGGCGGACTTCTTGATATCGGCATCATGGATGATCCGTACGATTCAACGTCATTTGTTTCAGACACTGTTCTATTTGTCCCTGGTGGCATGCAGGAATATGAGATTCCCCTAAGTGCTTTGTCTGGAAGAATATCTACGGAAAGATACATTGCTCTGTTCAACAGGGACCTAAATAATGACCATTACTGCGTGAGCGTTGACGACCTCGTATTGGACTACACCCCGTCCTGCTGGCATCCCAAGGACGTGACGCTTGACACGGCCTACGGCACCACCGCCGTGGTGTCCTGGACGGAGCGCAGTTCCGCATCCCAGTGGGATGTGGAATACGGGCCGCACGGCTTCACGCCCGGAACGGGAACAGGCACGATTGTGACGGTGTACGGCAATCCCGCCACGCTGACAAACCTTCCGAGCAACAGCTATCTCGACTTCTACGTCCGCGCCGACTGCGGCGGCGGCGATGTGAGCCAGTGGAGCCACACCTGCTGCAGCTGCACGACTATGCCCTGCGACTCCTCGGATATGTGCGCCATAAGAATCGTAATGATGGATGGATTGGAAGGATGGACTGGATATCCCAGTGTTGGATGGGGAGATGCCTGTCTGGATGTTTACATTGATGGTGTCCGCCAGACTTCTGTCACATTGACGACTTCTGAACCGCAGACGGTGTTCGTTCCCGTTTGCAACCACTCCCGCGTGGCCCTCATGCAAGGGGGGATAGGGGCTGTCCAAGAAATTCTGATTTCAGTGTTCACTTCTTATGGAGATCTATTAGCTGAAAATCTCTCTGGTTCGTCTGCATGGATTGCTGCAACGCTTTCATGTGACACCCTGCTTGCATTCTATAACGATTGCGATATCGTAATGTGTGTCGCCCCGTATCATCTGATTGTTGACAGCATAGGCGCGCACGAAGCCATTTTGGACTGGGAGTCTTTTGGAAGCGAATCCTCCTGGATGGTAGAATACAGGGCAGAAAACGACACCGCGTGGTCCTCTGTCATCGCTAACACACATCCCTTCGTTTTGAATAGTTTGGCCGCTCAGACCTCCTACTATGTGCGCGTGCGTGCAATATGCGATGACGGAGGCATCAGCGAATACCGGAGTACGGAACATTTCAACACCTCCTGCGACGGGGTTATGATGCATACCGTAGGTTCGCCAAGTTCAGCAGGAATGGCTCCAGATGACAGATATCCATACGCCTATTCTCAGCAAATCTACACTGCAGAAGAGTTGCGGGGGGTGGAGGACATCAACAGTTTCCAGCTGATGAATGCCCATTATTTTAGTGAGTATGTCTGGGACATCTATCTCGGACATACGACAAAGTCCCGGTTTCAGGACCGGAATGACTTCGTCGATCCTCAGTCGTTGTCCCTGGTCTATTCCGGAACCATCCACGATTACGACCAGACGCCGCAACATTGGGTCTCCTTTAATTTGGACAGCACATTCCACTACAACGGCACCGACAATCTGGTGCTGGCGGTCTATAACCACATCGGCGAATACAGAATGGATTCTAAATGGATGATATTCCTAACAGGAAATTGGAGTGATCATAACTACCAATGTTTTACGGCGACTTCCATGGAGGCATTCAGTCCTACGTCACAAACTTTAACGAATATGATGAGCGCCAATGTGACTTATTCCAAGAACCACATCCGCTTCCCGAAGTGTTGCGCCACGCCGTACGGCGTATCGGTGCAGCCCAACGCGACGGACACCACGGCGACGATCACCTGGCAGCCCGGCGGCGGAGAGAGCCGGTGGGTGCTTGAGTACAAGCTCAACAGCGCGACGGAGTGGACCTCCGTGGTCTGCCACCAGCCCTCGTACCTCATTGCGGACGTCGTGCCCTCCGTGCAGTACATGGGCCGCGTGATGGCCGTATGCGACACGGCGAGCGGCGAGGGCAGCAGCTTCGTTGATTTCACGTTCACCGTGGTGCCCGCCGCACCCGAGGCATACTCCATCTTATCGTCCGCAGGCCCCGGCGGCACCATCCTGCCAACGGGGAACATCAATGTGATGAGCGGCTACGACATGACCTTCGACATCGTGGCGGACACCGCCGCGGGCTACGTCATCCAGGACGTGCTCGTGGATGAGGTCTCGCAAGGCCCCGTCCCGACCTACACCTTCTACGCCGTCGATGCCGACCACACCATCCGCGCCGAGTTCCAGAACGTGGGCATCGGCGACTTTCCAGAGGAGAGCCTCGTGCTCTATCCCAATCCGACGAACGGGAAATTGAGAATTGAGAATGGAGAATTGACAATTGAGGGAGTGGAGGTGTACGACGTGTACGGGAAGCTGCTCCAGACGGTGACGGTCAACGATGTGGCCGCGGACCTCGACGTTTCCGTCCTGCCCGCCGGCCTGTATTTCGCCCGCATCCGTACGGACAACGGCGTGGTGACGAAACGGTTTGTGAAACGATGACAGAATGCCCCATTGTAGAGACGTTGCGCGCAACGTCTCTACAACGATTGTTGCGCAACGTCTCCACGTTTCCCATTATTCCAAATTGGGAAAATTCGCTTCCGGTGACAGACGAATATATCCAAAAAAACGGAGTTGTATTCCATAAATTTTTATAAAAAACGGAGTACTACTCCGTTTTTTTGTATTTCTTAAATCCCCGTTTGTTCAATGGAGTTGAAATCATGCCTGTCAAGTACTTCTTTGAGCAGTTATGGCAGAAGAGGTCTATATTCTAAAATGAATTTTGAAACCACGACGTGAAAGTTTGTCTCTTGGCGTAATTTGTAAATTATTTCACTATTTTTACTATCTTTGCAAATTTGAAAAAAATAACTATTTATAGATGAAATATACTGAATATAAAGGACTTAATCTTCCTGGAATTGGGGAAGAAATGAGAAAGCAGTGGGAAGACAAGGATGTCTTCGCCAAAAGTTTATCCACCCGCGAAGGTCACGAACGCTTTATCTTTTTTGAAGGACCTCCTTCTGCCAACGGCATGCCGGGCATCCACCACGTGATGGCCCGTACCATTAAGGACATCGTCTGCCGCTACCAAACCCTTACCGGCAAATATGTCGGCCGCAAGGGCGGTTGGGATACACACGGCCTGCCCGTGGAACTCGGCGTTGAAAAGACACTCGGCATCACCAAAGAGGACATTGGCAAAAGTATTTCCGTAGAAGATTACAACAAGGCCTGCCGTCAGGAAGTCCTGAAGTTCAAAGACCGTTGGGACGAACTGACCCAGAAAATGGGCTACTGGGTTGACCTCGAGCACCCGTATATCACGTTCGACAACAAGTACATCGAAACCGTGTGGTATCTCCTTTCCGAACTTTACAAGAAAGGGTTGCTCTACAAGGGCTATTCCATCCAGCCGTATTCTCCGGCTGCCGGCACCGGCCTCAGCTCACACGAACTCAACCTGCCGGGCTGCTATCGCGACGTGAAGGATACCACCTGTACCGGCCAGTTCAAAGTTAAGAAAGAACAAAAAGTGGCATTGCCGTTCGGCCTCACCGAAGTGCCCGACAATTTCTACTTCTTAGCTTGGACCACCACACCGTGGACACTGCCTTCCAACACGGCATTGGCAGTGGGTCCGAAAATCAAATACAACCTCATCGAAACTTTCAATCCGTATTCCGGCGCGCCCGTGAAAATCGTGATGGCCAACAGCTTGGTCAATACCTATTTCAAAGCCGAATGGGCTGAACTGCCGTTTGAAGAGTACAAGCCCGGCGACAAGAACATCCCTTACCGCATTTTGGGTGAGGAAGTGGGCCAAAACCTCGTGGGTCTGGAATACGAACAGCTGATTCCATATATGACGCCCGAAGCTGGTGCCTTCCGCGTTATCCCTGGCGACTACGTCACTACGGAAGACGGTACGGGTATCGTCCATATTGCGCCGACCTTCGGTGCCGACGATAAACGCGTGGCCAACGACGCCGGCATCCCGCCGATGATCGTCATCGACAAAAACGGACAAACCTGCCCGATGGTCGATAAAACGGGTAAGTTCTTCAAGCTTGAAGATATGGACGACGAGTTCGTCAAGAACCACGTCAACGTGCCGTTGTATTCTACCGTGGCTGGCCGCTTCGTGAAAGAGGCCTACGAAAAAGAAGACGAAAAATCCAATGAATCTTTGGATATCTTTATCTGCCTGTGGCTCAAACAGGAAGGCAAAGTTTTCAAGATAGAAAAACACACGCACAACTATCCGCACTGCTGGCGTACCGACAAACCGGTGCTCTACTATCCGCTGGATTCCTGGTTCATCAAGACTACCGCTTATCGCGAGCGTATGATCGAACTCAACAAGACCATCAAGTGGAAACCGGCAGCTACGGGTTCCGGCCGTTTCGGCAACTGGCTCGAAAACCTCGTCGATTGGAACCTTTCCCGTTCTCGTTTCTGGGGCGTTCCATTGCCAATCTGGACCACCGAGGACAAGAAAGAGCAAATCTGCATCGGCTCTGTCGAGCAGTTGGTGGGCGAAATCGAGAAGTCTATCAAGGCCGGTTTCATGACGGAAAATCCGTACAAGAACTACAGAATCGGTGACATGAGCACTGAAAATTACGATGGCATTGACCTGCACAAACCCTATATCGACACCGTGATTTTGGTTTCTCCGTCGGGCAAGCCGATGACGCGCGAAAGCGACCTCATCGACGTATGGTTCGACTCCGGCTCTATGCCGTACAGCCAATTGCACTATCCGTTTGAAAACAAAGAGTTCTTCGAAAAGAACTTCCCGGCCGACTTCATCGCCGAAGGCGTGGACCAAACGCGTGGCTGGTTCTTCACCTTGCACGCCATTGCCACAATGCTGTTCGACAGCGTGGCTTACAAGTCTGTGATTTCCAACGGCCTCGTGCTCGACAAACAGGGCAACAAGATGTCCAAACGTCTCGGCAACGCCGTGGATCCGTTCGAAGTATTGAAGAAATACGGTCCGGATGCCACCCGCTGGTATATGATTACCAACGCTTCGCCTTGGGACAACCTCAAGTTTGACGAAGCCGGCATTGGTGAAGTACAACGCAAGTTCTTTGGCACGCTGTACAACACCTACAACTTCTTCGCAATGTACGCCAACATCGATGGTTTCACCTACAAGGAAGCCGACATTCCGTTCGAAAAACGTCCGGAAATCGACCGTTGGATCCTCTCTGAATTGAACACCTTGGTAAAACACTGCCAAGAAAACTATATCGACTACGAACCTACGAAGGTGGGTCGTGAAATCCAAGACTTTGTGGATGCATACCTCAGCAACTGGTACGTGCGCTTGTGCCGTCGCCGTTTCTGGAAGGGCGAATACACGGAAGACAAGATCTCCGCATATCAGACCTTATATACCTGTATGGAAACCATCGCCAAGATTGCCTCCCCAATCGCGCCGTTCTTTATGGACAAGCTCTATCTGGATTTGAACACCATCACGGGTCGCGAGCCGTACGAATCCATCCACTTGGCTTCCTATCCGGAAGTTCACGAAGAGTTGATCGACAAGGCACTGGAAGAAAGAATGCAGTTGGCACAGCAGTTCTGCTCTATGATTCTCTCCTTGAGAAAGAAGACGAACTTGAAAGTGCGCCAGCCGCTGGCCAAGATTATGATCCCGTTTATGGATGAGCGCTTCAAACAGCAGATTTCCCTCGTTCAGGATTTGATTTTGCACGAAGTTAACGTCAAGGAACTGGTATTTGTCAGCAACGAAGACGGTGTCTTTGTAAAACGTATCAAGCCTGATTTCAAGAAATTGGGACCGAAGTACGGCAAGATTATGAAGTTGGTGGCTGCCAAGATCACCGCTTTCTCACAAGCCGAAATCGCGCAAATCGAGAAGGACGGCAAGTTTGCGTTCGACATCGAAGGCCAGCCGGTGGAAATCACCGTGGACGACGTCGAAATCCAGGCTCAGGACATTCCGGGCTGGGTGGTAGCAAACCAAGACGCTTTGACTGTGGCTTTGGATATCGAAGTCAGCGAAGAGCTGAAGAACGAAGGTTATGCCCGCGAATTTGTAAAACAGGTTCAGACCTACCGTAAGGAGAACAACTTCGAAGTTTTGGACCACATTCAAATCACGGTAGCCGAAGATGCTGCGGTGACGCCGGCTTTGAAAGCTTTCGAAAGCTACATCTGCAACGAAACCCTCTGTACTTCATTGACCATTGCTGAAAAGGTTGACAATGCTGTCGAGTTGGATTTGGAAGATGTGAAGTTGCAAGTGGTTATCAGCAAGCAATAGTGATCAAAAGATTGTTAGATATGCAGAAATCACCTAACAAAATTTTTAGTTCATTATAGAAAACATAAAGATAAAGTATGGCAGAATATCAAGACGACAATATCATAACCCTGAACTGGTACGAGCATATTCGGACAAGACCCGGTATGTATATCGGCAAGAAGGGCGACGGTTCCTCTCACGACGACGGCATATATGTGCTGTTGAAAGAAGTTATGGATAATGCCATTGATGAATTTATGAATGGTTACGGCAAGGCCATTGACGTAACCATCAAGGAAAAGCGCGTAACCATTCGCGACTATGGTAGAGGCATTCCGTTGAACAAGGTGGTCGATTGTTATTCCAAAATGAACACAGGCCGTAATTTCAAGGGCGATTTTGCCTCTATCGGTATGAATGGGGTTGGTGTTAAAGCCGTTAATGCTTTATCTACCAGTTTGGTTGTACAGAGTGTTCGCGATGGCCAGCTGAAATGTGCCGAGTTCTCTTGTGGTAAAATCGTCAAAGAATATCCAATTGCGCCGACAGAGGAGAAAAACGGCACCATAGTTTCTTTCCTTCCGGATGATACTATCTTTGAAAACTTTGAATGGTACACCGACTACATAGAGAATCTATTGTGGAACTATGTGTACCTTAACCGCGGGTTGACCATCAATTTCAATGGTAAGAGGCTCTATTCCAAAAACGGTCTGCTGGACTTGTTGGACAAAAAAACGGGTATGGACCGGCTGTATGAGCCTATCTATTTGAAAGATGACAACTTTGAATTTGCGATGGTGCATACGACTCGTAAGTATGGTGAAGAATATTATACTTTTGTCAATAGCCAATACACGGAGTATGGTGGCACGCACCAACAAGCCATGCGTGAAGCTATCGTAAAAACCATTCGCGAGTTTTTCAAAAAGAATTTCGAACCCAGCGACATTCGCAATTCCATTGCCGCAAACATGTCAATCAAGGTAAAGGATCCTCTTTTTGATTCGCAGACCAAGACCAAACTGGGGTCAGAGCATATGGAACCAGGCGGTCAAACCATTCGCAACTATGTGAATGAAATGATAGGCCGTCTTTTAGATAATTATCTGCACAAACATCAGGATGTTGCAGACGTTATTTTGAAAAAAATCCAGGAGGCTGAAAAGGAAAGAACGGCGATCACCAATCTTAAAAAACAGTCTAAGGAGATTCAGAAGAAGGTGAGTCTGCACAACAGCAAACTGCGCGACTGTCGTTACCATTTCAACACGAATGATTCGCGCAGATTGGAAACGATGATTTTCATTACGGAGGGCGACTCTGCATCAGGTTCTATTACCCAATCGCGTGATGCTAACACCCAGGCCGTGTTCAGTCTGATGGGCAAGCCCGCGAACATCATCAAAACCAAGAGCGCTATTTACAAGAATGAAGAGTTGAGTTTGCTGCAGGCGGCTTTGAACTTGGAAGACGGCTTGGATGGTTTGCGCTACAATAATATTATTATAGCAACCGATGCCGATGTGGATGGTATGCACATTCGTTTGCTGCTGCTGGCATTTTTCTTGAAATTGTTCCCGGATGTGGTGCGTTCTGGGCATGTGTATGTGCTGCAGACTCCGCTGTTCCGTGTTCGTAACAAGCAGAAAACCATCTATTGTTATTCCGAAGAGGAAAAATTGAAGGCCATCCAGAAGTTAGGAAGCAAACCCGAAATCACTCGATTCAAAGGTTTGGGTGAAATTTCTCCGCCAGAATTCAAAAATTTCATCGGAAAGTCCATTCGTCTGGAACCGGTGGTGTTGGATCCGAAAATTAATATTGATGATATAATTGAATACTATATGGGCAACAACACGCAAGAAAGACAGAATTTTATCATGGAAAACCTGCGTGAGGAAATAGACAATTTTTCCGAAGAATCATAATTTTTCAGGGCCATTAAACTTTTGTTATAAAAAACGTCTAAAAAACGTTTGTTAATGTTCCATGTTGAAAAAAAGTGTATTTTTGCCCGCTTATTGTATTAGGCAAAATCTTACAAACTTTAAGTATAATTAAAATCACAAAAAAATGAAAAAAGCTTTATTTCTTTTAGCTGCTGTGATCTTGACTGCAAACGTATTTGCACAAGTCACTGCTCCTAGAGCAATTAAAAAAGGCGAACCGGTTGTTATCGGTAACAAATCCGCTCAAACCGTTCAACAAAAAAACGCTAGCGCCAATTTCTGGTTCAACTATGCTGAAGCATTGGAAAACTGGTGGGGTGAAGAATTAGACGGCTTTGGCCCTCCAATTCAATGTGACTCTCTCGGTCTTTTCCCATTTACAGATGGTCCTGCTCACGTTCAATTCATGTCTTTAGGTCAAATTTTTGACTGGACACACAATTGCTGGAATGAATTCTTTGAAGGCGAACTTTATGAAGAATATCAAATCCCTGCTCTTTCTGAAACAAATAGCTACAACATTGACTCCCTCAAATTGTGCTACTACTACCACTGGGGTACCAATGTTCCTACTACCGTTGTAGATACATTGGCTGTTTCTTACATCCTCAATTTGGACGATGAACCTATTCATACTCCTTCAAATTCTGCTGGTCCTGCTTTCTCTATGTTGTATGTTCCTTACAATGAAAATACTTTCATGGCAGACTATGTTTCAGGTGACAACCTAATTACTTTGAGCTCTAACGCTACGATCGTTTATGACAAAATTCCTTTGACTCATGACGATATTACCGATAGTACTTATTTCTATTATGTTTCTCTTCCTGCACCTGCAGAATTGACCAACCTTTCTTGCAAGAAACTCGCTGTTGCTTTCACCTTCATTCCAGGTGTTGAAAGAAATCTTAACTCTGTTATCGGTGAAGATTTGAATACTTTCCGTACAATCATGAGCGACGATCCTCGTGATGAATACAATGGAACTGGTACTCCTGAACTCCTTAACGACGTTCAAGTTGGTCTTTTCACCGACGCTGACAACTTCATTCCTACAAGCAATTGGTATGGTATCTACAATCCTAACTTGTTCTGGCAAGGTAATCCTAAAACTTATCTTGGTCTTAACATCAGCTGCAACGACTGCGCTATCGTTAACGTAGAAGAAATCGAAAACCAAAATGTAACGGTTATGCCTAACCCTGCTACTGACAACATCACAGTTAATACTGGTAGCAACGAACAAGTTCTCGTTGAACTCTACAACCTCGTTGGTCAAAAAGTTTACAGCGAAAACGTTATCGGCACTGCAAACATCAACGTTTCTAACTTGAAAGCTGGTGTTTACATGTTGAAGGCTAACAACCACACCACTAAAGTTGTTGTTAAATAATTTCCAACTTTAATACTATGAAAAAGAGGGTGGGCTTTTCCACCCTCTTTTTTTTGTTTTGAAATATCGTTCCTCAACGGCATTTTTTGTACTTTTGCCGCTCCTTAAATAACATAGAATAATAAAGTAAAATATATTAAGATGGCAGAATTATCCGAACAAGAACAGATTCGACGTAATTCGTTGAATGAACTGAAAAAATTAGGCATCAATCCTTACCCTGCTGCCTTGTATGATGTGAATGCAACATCCGCTGAAATCCACGCGCGATTTCCACAAGACAATACATTGTTCCAAAATGTTAGCATTGCCGGTCGTATTATGAGTCGCCGCATTATGGGCGCTGCAAGTTTTGTAGAATTGCAGGATTCTTATGGACGCATTCAACTCTATATTAAACGCGACGAAATCTGTCCGGATGAGGATAAAACGATGTACAATACCGTATTCAAACGCCTGTTGGATATTGGTGACATCGTGGGCGTCACGGGTTTCGTTTTCGTGACCCAAATGGGTGAAATATCCATCCATGTGAAGAGTCTGACCGTGCTCAGCAAGAGTCTTCGCCCGCTGCCTATCGTGAAGGAAAAGGATGGCCAAGTCTTCGACGCTTTCCAGGATCCCGAACAACGCTATCGTATGCGCTATGTGGATCTCATCGTTAACCCGCAGGTGCGCAAAGTTTTTGAGCAAAGAGCCACCATCATCAATACGATGCGCAACTACTTCAACGAGCAGGGCTACCTGGAAGTCGATACGCCTGTTTTGCAAAGCATCCCTGGCGGTGCTGCCGCTCGTCCTTTCATTACCCATCATAATGCGCTCGATATCGATCTTTATTTGCGTATTGCTAACGAATTGTATCTGAAACGCCTTATCGTGGGCGGATATGCCGGCGTATATGAGTTCAGCCGCAACTTCCGTAATGAAGGTATGGACCGCACCCACAACCCAGAATTCACATGCATGGAGATCTATGTGGCATACAAGGACTACAATTGGATGATGACCTTTGTTGAGAATATGCTGAGCCGTATCGCCATGACGTTGCATAACACTACTAAGGTGAATGTTTGGGGCAACGAAATCGATTTCAAGGCACCGTTCCGCCGTGTTCCGATGTGCGAATTGATCAAGGAAGAAACGGGCTACGAGGTTGCTGATATGGACGAACAACAATTGCGTGAAACCTGCCAAAAATTAGGCGTGGAAATCAACGATACCATGGGCAAAGGCAAGCTCATTGACGCTATCTTTGGCGAAAAGTGCGAGCATAAGCTCATTCAACCGACTTTCGTGACGGACTATCCTATCGAGATGTCTCCGTTGTGCAAACGCCACCGCGATAACCCTAACTTGACGGAACGCTTTGAATTGTTTGTCAATGGCAAGGAATTGGCTAACGCATACAGTGAATTGAATGACCCTATCGACCAGTTGGGTCGTTTCCAAGAGCAATTGCGCTTGAGCGAGAAGGGTGACGATGAAGCTATGTTTATCGATATGGACTTTGTACGCGCTTTGGAATATGGCATGCCTCCTACCTCTGGCATGGGCATCGGCATTGATCGTTTGGTGATGATGATGACGGGCGAACAGAGCATTCAGGATGTGTTGCTATTCCCGCAAATGAAGCCGGAAAAGAAGGTGGAAACCAGCAAGGACGAGGATTTCATTGCGCTCGGCATAGATGCCGCCTGGTTGCCCGCTTTGCGCAAGTTGAACATCTTGACCGTTGACCAGTTGAAACAAGCCAATCCGAATAAGCTGTTAAATGACCTCGGTGGCATGCGAAAAAAACTGAAATTAGACGTTCCAGCTGCGACATTGGATGTCATAAAGGGCTGGATTGAAAAATAGAAGGGGGGCGCAAAGAGGTTATTTTTGTTTATTATTTATTGATAATCAATTTATTAACAAATAATACGCAAAAAGGATAGTACATATAAAAAAAAAGTGTATTTTTGCACCCGCTAAGCCGAAGTGGCGGAATAGGTAGACGCAAAAACCAATGAGGTAACACTCGTGCCGGTTCGATCCCGGCCTTCGGTACCAAGGGAGAAAACGAAAGTTTTCTCCCTTTTTTTCTTTAAAAATTCATTGCCGTCCGGTAAAATTATGACCAGTTTCATGCTGTAAGTGCTTCCCATAACAGAAATATTAAAATTCGTTGTCTCAAGCCGTTAGATTATTGCAACGTCCTTGAGATAGAGCTGCAACCTAATGATTAGTCATAATGCCAAAGATTGCAGGGGTTGCGTTGTCGTGGACGGTCACCTTACTCATGTGAATTGTCAAGGGGCTGGAAATTATTGTGCAACGGCCGCCGCTGTTGAGATCCAGCAGAACGGCTTATATCACCTTAACTTGCAAGAACAATGGTCCAACAAAAGGGACGCACTATACTCATGTGTGACATGTCACTGATGGAAGGTGACACTTTTTGCCTGCCCGTGTTAGATTCCAATAATTATCATTTTTCCTATCTTGAACAAGGATATCAGTGGATTGTAGATTCCATATATTATGAAAATGGCCTTAGTACATGACAATTTTTTCAAGCAGGTGTAAATGTCGGATTTTCAGACGATAATATTCCGAAAATGGGAACGTCGTAGTCGTTTCTACCCCTTGTGAGGAACTCTGTCACAATGTCCAAGCCGTATCTGAATATGCTTTTGGCCTTCCGTCCGTGCTTCAGGATTCGGATGGATTTGAGGTTTAGATTGACGAACTCCCCGATGTTGTAGCACCAGACGAAAGCCATCATCACCAGCAGCAGCAATTTCTCAATTCGTTCTATGTCTGTGAGATGCGTGTCTTCGATATTGAACCCCGCGCTCTTCATGATCCACCTCTCGCCGACAAACTCACGGTCGGCGAGAAGGCAGTCGATGGTCTCCTCTCCGAAGAGGTTGATGTAGCGTTGCACGAGGTTGATGCGCTCCTGCGTGTTGGACGTGCCTTTCTTGGGCAGCATGGAGAACAGCAGCGGATAGGCGACGCCGTCGTGGATGACGGCGAGCATGAAGATGTTGATGTCGGTTTTGGCGGGAGAGTCGAAAAAAATTGATTATTTTTGCGCTCGTGATTGGCATTCATAGAAGAAAAAGATGTGGTGTTTTTTTTGCTTCTAAAACACTGAATATCAATCACTTTTTCAAGAATATCAAAAATAAATTATTAACAAAAAATGTTGACAACTATTTGAATCACAAATATATAGTGAGATGTTTCAAATTTTTGTCATGTACTAAGAGCCTCAACAATCAAATCAACTTATTATGAAAAAAATTAATTGTTTATTAGTATTAGTAGCACTTGCGATTTTTATCACAAATTGCAATCAGGCACCTGCCAATTCCAACACTGTAGAAGAAAAGGCAGCTGAAAATCTCTCTCCAGCAGATACTCTTTCAATCATTCCGATGAAAATCCAGCAGTGGACTATTTACATTCCTTGTTCTATTAACGGAACGCAAAAAGAATTTGTCTTAGATGCAGAATGGAAATATCATTGCATAGAATCCAAATACATACAGGGTCTGTTTGACACTACGGGCCATACAATCACGTCAAATGCAAATGGATTCAAAACTGTTTTATGCAATAAACAAATCAATTTTTCCTTTCCTAACCAAACGATTAAGGTTGATACAATTGAATTGCTGATGCATAAAGAACCTGATGGCTTTGGAATAATTGGGAGCCCACTATTTGATACTTCTGTGGTTTGCCTCAATTTTGACAACAAAAAGATGTATTTGACAAATAAAGTACCTAATGACATTGAGGATTATGAAGAGTTGGATTATGTTATTAACACGAAAGACCATCGTGTTGTATCATTGGCATTCCCTTCTGCTGAAGGACAAAAAGTGGTGAAAATGTTGGTGGATTTCGGTTCCCCGTTTTCCAATCTTGAGAACCACTTGAAGAAAATAATAGCCATAGATGAAAACAAAGAAGACTCTCTTGATCTTGCATCAATCCTGATGTCTCGCTCTGCCCCTATACATTACAGAAGAGAAACTACTTGGACAAATAGTCAAAACGGACAGACTGATAATCCTTTTGAAAGATGGGGCTGTAACGGAGTGATTGGTATGGATATTATTTCACAATATAATTGGATAGTGGATTATAAACATAACAAATTATATTATTGTCCTAATGGCATTTATAGGAAAAACAGTCATAAATAAGCTATTTGTTTTCTATGAACAATCACCCAGATCAAGAAAATCCCACTCTGACAATTATAGTTTTAGTCACTTCTTGTCTCAACAAAACATCTTTGAAGGCAGAAAAGTTGTACTTGCTAATGGTGCCATAACATTTTCTATGATAGATTCTGTTCCTACAGGCATCAATGTTGTCCTATGTGAAGAGCAAAACAAGTTCGTTGTCAATTTCGTTATTGACAAGGACGAGGTTCTTCTTTTGCTTATTTGTGGAGAAACTCATCCTTTTTTATAAAATTAACCTTAGTACATGACAATTTTTTCAAGCAGGTGTAAATGTCGGATTTTCAGACGATAATATTCCGAAAATGGGAACGTCGTAGTCGTTTCTACCCCTTGTGAGGAACTCTGTCACAATGTCCAAGCCGTATCTGAATATGCTTTTGGCCTTCCGTCCGTGCTTCAGGATTCGGATGGATTTGAGGTTTAGATTGACGAACTCCCCGATGTTGTAGCACCAGACGAAAGCCATCATCACCAGCAGCAGCAATTTCTCAATTCGTTCTATGTCTGTGAGATGCGTGTCTTCGATATTGAACCCCGCGCTCTTCATGATCCACCTCTCGCCGACAAACTCACGGTCGGCGAGAAGGCAGTCGATGGTCTCCCGTCTGAAGAGGTTGATGTAGCGTTGCACGAGGTTGATGCGCTCCTGCGTGTTGGACGAATGTTCGGAGAAAAATCGCTGTATTCTCCGCAAACACGAGTCGGCTTTGGCGGGAGAGTCGAAACAAGTTGAAAGTTTGCAGAAGCACACCGTTCTGGCCTTGCACAGGGCCATCATAAACAGTGAAATCAGCTTGATGTGGGCAAGGTTGATGTTTTTTGAGAAAAAAGTTGCCAAAGTGCCAGACAATTGATTGTTTTTGCCATGCGAAAATGGGCTGCACTCGGCATAGTTCAAGCCAGCTTGACTCTGCTCTCGTTTGCACCATTTTTGCGCTCGTGACTGGTATTCATAGAAGAAAAAGATGTGGTGTTTTTTTGCTTCTAAAACACTGAATACCAATCACTTTATCAAGCGTATAACAAATTAATTATTAACAAAAATATTAACAACTATTTGAATCACAAATACATAACGGGATGTTTCAAATTTTTGTCATGTACTAAGCGGTAAAGTATTAAAAAAAACGATTATGAAGAAATATCTGCTTTTTGCCAGATAGCAACGTGATTTTCTGTTTGCAAAATAAAACCGCATTTGCCTAAAAATGATATTTAATTGCCTTTTTTGTTTTTTAAGGTTCATAAAAAACCCAAAGAAAGATTTAAAAAAGCGATTAACATCGTTATAATGAACACATTAATACATTGACACATTAGCACATTAAAATTTTGTATCTTTGCACCTCTATTAAAATAAACAATATTATTCATAACATAAACGTAATTATCTAATTATGAAAGAAGTACACAATTTTAATGCAGGACCTTGCGTCCTTCCAAAAGAAGCTGTTGAATCAACAATCAACGCTATTCGTAATTTTGACAACACGGGCATCGGTTTGATGGAAATCTCTCACCGTACTCCAGGTTGGGAACGTGTTATGGCTGAAACACGTCAATTGTGGCGCGACCTTTTGAACATCCCCGATGAATACGAAGTATTGTTCCTCGGTGGTGGTGCCAGCACCCAATTCTGCATGGTTCCCGCTAACTTGATGAAGACCAAAGCCGCTTATTTGAAGACGGGCGTTTGGGCTAAGAAAGCCGCTAAAGAAGCTGGTAACTTTGGTAAAGTTGAAATCGTTGCTTCTTC
>JAKSMD010000170.1 GCA_024400815.1 Bacteroidales bacterium
TGAGGTTTGACGCTACAAATATACAAAAAATATCGTTATGTTATTCATTTTTAACAAATTATGTTATATCAAACTCACCTTAAACTTTGAATTTCAACAATGAAGAAACTCATATTATTCGCACTATCTTTGTGGGCTTACACCGGAATGGCCCAAAATATATCTGGCTATTGGGAAGGCATGCTGCGTATTTCTGCCAAGGATTCCTTAAGACTCGGTATGTACGTTGTTCAAAATGGGGATTCCATTTCCGTGGAGTTGGACAGTCCGGACCAATATTCCATCGGAGCACAAGGTTCGAATGTAACCTGGGCTGACAGTTCCATTTCCTGGAAATTGAGTTCTGTAAATGCCAGTTACAAAGGTACATTAACGAAAGACAGCCAATTTGAGGGCACCTTCCGGCAAGGCAGTTTGAAGTTGCCGCTAACCTTAGAACGCGGCCACGAGCGCACCGTCATCAACCGGCCGCAGACACCGGATGAGCCCTATCCATATACGGAAGAGGAAATCCGCATCAAGGACAAAAGCGGCAAGTTCGACCTCATCAACGGAACCCTGACCTTGCCGTCGGGCGCGTCCAAAGGGCTCGTCATCCTGCTTACCGGATCGGGCTGGCAGAACCGAGACGAGGAGTTATTCGCTCACAAACCGTTCTTAGTCATTGCCGACCATCTCACGCGTCGTGGATATGCCGTGTTCCGCTACGACGACTTCCCGACCGTTGTATTTGCCAAATCCACCACATACGACTTTGCCGACGGAGTCACCATGATACTAGACTCCTTCGCAAAACGCCCCGATCTCAGCAGTCTCCCCACAGGACTGCTCGGGCACAGCGAAGGCAGCCTCGTTGCCGAAATCGTGGCTGCCCGTGACAAGCGCATCGATTTCGTCATCACCCTCGGCGGCGTGGCGCAAACCATATCTGACGTCCTGCTCTACCAAGTTCATGCCATCAACGAAGCCAGCGGAGAGCTCACCCCCGAAGAGAATGATTATGCCGTCGAAACATCCAAAGCCATCTACGACATCATCGCTAAGAGCAAGAGCCCTGACGACGCCGCAAAAAAGATAAACGAGCTGTACAGCTATCAATCCGGCACATTGATCACCTCGAAAATCGAATCCGACATATTCAGCCAGAATAAGAAAGCCGAAATCATGCAGATGGTCTATTCGCCCTGGTTTTACACATTGTTCCACCATCAGCCGAAAAAACACATCAAAAAGATGCGCTGTCCCTTGTTAGCCATTGGCGGCGAAAAAGACCTGCAAGTGGACGCCGTCACAAACAACACTCTTTTCAAAGCATATCTGCCTAAGAACCCGTTGCACCGATTTGAAGTCATCCCCCATGCAAATCACCTGCTCCAAACCTGTACTACGGGCAGTCCCGACGAATACGGGATCATAGAGGAGACCATACAGCCAAAGGTATTGGAGATAATGCGAGTGTGGTTGGATTCAGCCGTTAGCCGTTAACTATTGGCTTTTAGCTATTGGAAGACTCCTTTCCTAAGACCCGAGCCTCCGCTTTTGTATCTTGAATTTTCGTCAGGAAGGTGCTTCCATCCTATTTCTCCAGCGTAATATTGGTCAACATTCTGATAGACATCACCTGCATTCCCACGTAATTCATATCGACGCCTTGCACGCTGCTGATTTTTTGCGTCACACCAGTGCCGTAGTCATATTCGTAATCCGCCTCTTTGATGATGTTCATCATATCCGCTACCTCTTTGGATAGTTCTTTGGACATATTTTTCAAGCTTTTGGAATTCAATTTCGAGCTTTCCTGCAGATGGCAGACTTTGCGTTCGGCATCAAGGTCTTTTACCGTTAAAAGAACGTCATTGGTGGTGTTGAAATCTAAAATTTGGCTCTTAGCAGTGTTTCGCTGGTAAGAGGTTGCCTTTTTGACAGATACAGTATGTCCGTATAGAGAATGGATGAGGAAAAGTTCGTTGTAGATTTCTTGAAACAAAAAGTCGCTGTTTAAATACTTCTCCTTCGTCATTTCGAAAAGCAGTTCGGCAATAGCGTATGTGGTGGAATCGTCCTCAACATACTCGTACCCGTCGTTTCCTTCTTCCTCTACTATCGCCCGTTTCTCTTCTTTTGCTGCAGCCAACTCAAGCATAATGTTGGTCTTTAGCATAGAGGTATAGGCCGTGGCAATTTCCTCGATATTCTCGATTTCTTTGAGTTCGCCCAACGTGTTCGTGGTATAGATGAGGGTGTGCATTTTCTCATAATCAGGGAAAGGAATGCTGGTCTTTCTGTTGACTTTGACGACACTGTCGAATTTGTGGTCGAATTTCGCCTCCAGGCGGTAACCGTCGGCATTAGCATCCAGCACTTTGAGGTGGAGCGTGTAGGTGAGGGTGTCATCGTCTGGCAGGTCGGCAAAGGCCTCTTCTCCGACCCCTTCTCCCAATATTCCCATATCGATTTTCACCAATTGCTGTCTGACAATGTTGTAGGTGAATTCCATTCCCTTGGACCAGTTGGCCTTGCAGGGTATTTTCTGTGCGAATGACAGAAGGCAAGAAAAACAGATGGATAGTAAAAATAGTTTCTTCATAATATTAAATTTTGGATTTTTGTAAAAAAGGACCAATCAAACGCGGGCCTTATTCTTATTTAACGTGAGTTCGATATAATATAATTATCTAAAAATGAATAACATAACGA
>JAKSMD010000171.1 GCA_024400815.1 Bacteroidales bacterium
AAGATGATCCGTCGCGTCGGCGGGCGCAAGTTTGGTAGCTGGGAGGTGTTGATATGACAATTCTGCGTGACTCGCCAAACAAGCGTACGGTAGGCACGAGTAAAACAGATCTATTTGAAGGGGATTTGCTATGCAATTGATTTACTTATATTTCACATATGACAAATACAACAAGAAAGTTTTCTCGGATGACATTGAAATGAATTTTGATTCGCATTTGCGATTCAAAATAGAGGGAGATTGTCTGGTTCAGGATAAGTCTGTTGGCGAGCTGCCAACGGGGTTTTTCTCGGTCTCATCCGAGTACAAGAGTTCTCCGATCGTAGATGGCGTTTCGGTGGTTGCGGGTGGAAATGGATCGGGAAAAACATCGGTTGCTGAGGTGCTGCGGGATATTATGGAGTCGACTTCGCAGCTGACAAAGTTTGAGCGGTTTGTGGTCGTGTACCGCAAGCACGGCGATGCTTTTTGTTATTGCAAGAGTCATAATATTGATCTGCAATTGCCAAGTTCAGTGAAGCAGCGTCAAGATGGTTTTGGATCAGATTATTGGGCGAGTCAATGGAGCGGTAATTTTGTTTATATTACTCCTCACTTCAATCTTAATCGCGTATTAATGTTAGGGGATTCCAATAAATTCTCAATTGGGCAATGTGAGTGTGTTGACCTTTCGCCGCTTGCATTGGCGGTGTCATGTGTGAATCGAACTTCTAACCCCAAACCTCAATCCTATCGCGAGTATAAAAGTTGGAATCATCTTGGAGCATATCTGAAGGAACAAACAAAGTGGATGTTTGAGTTCGCCGATGCAGAAAGGAAACTACCAGCTGATAGAAGATTGTTGCAGGAGCGTGACGGTGAGAGACGAAACGGCTTGCCCGGACTAAGGTTTAATCCGCATGGCGTTACAATTGCTATTGATGCTGTGGTGGATCGGATGGTGATGGTCGGCGATATTTCAGCAGGCGTGAAGAAAATCCTAAAGAAGATCAATGCGCCAGACAGTACCTTTTGCACAAATGCGTTTTATGCCTATGCGGGATTGTATTTGGTTGACAATCGTTTGAATCCTACCCAAAGACCACGAGTGCCCAAAGAGAAGAGAAATGGTTGGCAGACGAAGCAAATGAAAGAGGCGTGGGTAAAGCATTGGCAATACCGTAAAGCGTTGCTTGAATTTTGCCTGAAGAACGAACAACTCTGTGATTCTAAAATCTTTGAATTTTTCGCCTGGGCCAAGCAGTATGATTGTATGCAACAAGAAATAACAGGGGCTGAAAAGTGTTTCAAGCAGATTTTAAAAGTTGCAAGTCTTGCGGCACATGATGAAAGTGTAAAATTTCTGAACGTTCATGTTGTGCAGAGCGGAAGTGTGCAATTAACTTTAACGGATCAAGGTTCTCCTGATTATTTGAAGGAAATTCTATTGTTGGTGGATTTGCATTTTAGGGCTAAGTCAATTTTGGATTTTTTGTCTTTTTCGCCCTATCCGCGGATGTCCGCAGGAGAGCAATCCTTTTTTTGCACATGGGGGCGGTTGTATAATTATTATGTAGGAGCTGTCGATTCGGACGGACATGATTTTGCGACCGGGAAAAAGGGTGGTTCACGTCCGATTGATCATGATGCCCTTGTGTATTTTGATGAGGCCGAGACTACGATGCATCCAGATTGGCAGCGTCAGCTTGTTCGATTCACGATTTGGTTTTTTGAGACTTTTGCTCCTTGGGTTCACCCACACATTATCTTTGCGACCCATTCCCCAATGCTCTTGTCAGATGTTCCGATTGGGAATGTGGTTTTGCTGGCGATGCGTGAAGATGGGAAAAGTTTTGTGGGAAACTCCTTGAAACGAGAAAATACATTTGCGGCCAATGTTTTCGACCTCTATCGAGAGTCCTTTTTCCTGAAGGATGGTTTTTCCGGAATCTTTGCGCAGGAGAAACTTGATACCCTTCTTCGGAAAATCAAACGTATTGTTGTTGAAGAAAAAATGGAACGTATTACGTTTGACGAATGGGCGCTGGCGGACTTAGTTGGAGACCCTAATGTTCGAAAATATTTTGAATCAATCAAACCATTGGTCGAAAAAGTTCAGGGTAAGGTTTTGTAAGATATGCGGTTGTTGACCATAGAAGGCACCATTCTAGATAAGCATCGGCAGTCTTATGGCGATGCCCTAAATCATGCCATAGATGATCTGCTTTCCGGTAAAGATCTTCATTTACGTAAGGAGAGTAGCGAAAACGTAATTCCTCGAAAGGCTGCATGGATAGAAGCTAAAGATTTTATATGTTGTGGAAGATGTTATTTGATGCTAGTGCAACGAATGCTTCAGCAATGCGATCTACTGTGCGCTGAGCCAACTCAATTAGCCAAGATAGTTAATCAATTGGAATGTTTTGAGGGGTCGGTTCATGGCTATGTGAAAAGGAAAAAGAAGAATAAGCAAACAACATCCCAGGGGGTTGCTTATGCGCAAGCCAAAGATACCTTGTTAAAATTGTTTGATTATAATCAGTTCGGCGAGAACAAGATACTAAAGTTTTATGATTATAACGGACAACATTGCTTTGGATGGGAAAAGTCGGATGATTGGGGCGCATGGCATTTTATTAAGGCGTTGAAGGCCGAAGCATGTGCATATTGTAATGCCGACGGGGTCTTTTCGCTGGTGTTGAACC
>JAKSMD010000172.1 GCA_024400815.1 Bacteroidales bacterium
GAATTGCCCAGATGAATATGGACAAGCGTATCTCTGGCTTTGTCAAGCGCACTTGTGCCGGAAAGTCCTACAATACCCAAGCGTTTTAGTTCGGGGTCAAAGGCACCAAAGTTGCCAATCTTCATCTTGACCGAGTTGGCAGTTCTGCCTAGAAGCCTCGCAAGGTTCTGAATATCCTTGTTTGAGTTGTTGGCTTTCTGAAACGGAATTCTACAATAAAGGTCAAGAGCTACTATTTCATGTTCTCGTGTCCAATCCATATCCTAAATGCAACTTTGTTTACAACATCACTAATGTCCAAAAAATAATCGTTTATCAACAAGCGTAGCCATTTGAATATTTGTCAAAAAAAAACACCCATCTTTAGACTCTGGAAGCTTGAATAATTCTTATTAACGTAAATGCCCGTAAATTCTATCAAGAATATTTTTTTACTGATAACCAATAAATTAATTATACTATTAAATTCGTGGATAATTCACGGTAATTCATGTTTAAGACTTTTATTAGACACTAGTGTTACAACATATATAAATATAAATTCGACTGCAAAGATACCACTTTTATTTCGTTCTGGCAAATTTTATTTCGTTCGCGCCACCTATACCCTCAGCGGACGCGCCACCCTGTCTATGGCATCTTTGATCACCTCGTCGCTGATGCTGTCCAGCATCTGGCCAACCCCGATGTCTCTCCGCAATGTCTCTTCACAGCAGTTCGGTATATCTCCAAAAAGTTCGGAAGAAATCACCCGCTGCCTGCCCTTGATGATGCCGTGGTAGCACAATCGGCCAACCACCTTGGCATAGACCGACAGATTGACCCCGTCGTAGCTATTCACGCTCTCGCTCTTGATCTTCTGAACAAAGAATCGGTCCTGCATCAATGCGCTCCATATCTGGTCTACCACCTCTGCGTCATAGTCGGCCGACACATTGTTCTTCAATCTGCGGTTGAGTCGGCTGACCGCCTCGGACGATGCAGCCGGCTTGTCGCCACATGCCTCATCAGTCGCACTTTCTGCAACAGCGCCAGCCTTCTTCTCCGTCTTCGCTCGCACCTCGTCTATCAGCGCCTCATAGCGGTTGTAGCGCTCCAGCACCATCATGGGCGGCAATACCTTCTCCACATCGCGCGCATCATTATATATGTATCTCATTGCTGCCAGTTTGCGCTCTGCGGCCGTCTCGGCTGATGATAGAATGTCATAGTATTCCCCCAGCCCGACTTCCAAGCTCTCTTTGCGCAGCTTGTCCATCCACGACTCCACGGTGGAGGCCTGCGGACGGCCGTTTTTGCAACGGCTGCACAGCTTCGACACACTCTGCTCCACCTCATAAGTGATGCTGTCGGTATCCTCCAGGTAGGATAGCAGTTCTCCATAGAGCAGGCATAGCGCATCGTCGGTGGGATTGGACAAGATCTTATTCAGCCGTGTGATGCTCCTCATCAGGTTCGAAACAATGTCATACATCTGAGCCAGGGCATTGTTCTCGTTCTGACCCAGTCGCCTCGCCATCTCCTCGCCAACCAGTTTCGCAGTTATGATGTTGCGACATGGCTTGCCGTCATCATAGTTCTTTGACTTCTTCAGCAATTCCTGGCACCTTTTCCTCCAGCTTTCCGTATGCAGTGGCAGGTAGATCCAATAGCATGGGCATACCTCCTGCTGCTTGGCCATGTTCTCGATGAAGTTGACAGCTTCAACGACCGCGCTACGCGTGTACGATACCTGTAATAGTCTGTTTTTTGCTCCCTTCAGCCAGAAGAACATCTCTGCCATGGCCAGAGCATAGTCCACGGTCTCAATGCCATCTTCGCCAGCTTCAATGTACTTGATTGTGCTTACAATTTCTTCCATATCCTAACTTCCTTAAAAATAACTAATTAAACAATATAATAAGGCAATTTCTAAAAATTGGTTTTCTAACGATTTTTGATTATGGGCGAGCAGATTTCATTTTTGAGTGAGGGCGCAATGCGGTGCATTGTAACCGATTGAAAACATGAAAGATGCCTCCCAGAATCTAAAAGTGTGAAAAAGTAATCATTATTAAAAAATATCTTTCATACGTCGAATTTTTAGAATTTGCCTTGATACTCAGTACTTTACGAAAATTGAGGCGGCGTGCCCATGGGCTCATAGAGCCTAATCTGCTAATTCTGTAAGTACTGCGGGTAGTGTGCACCAACTTTCGTTCGAGGCAAATTTACGCATATTTTCCAAACCGCCAAAACTTTTTTTTTCACATTTCCAGTAATCGAAAACTATCGGGCTATATACTAAAAACTTAGCACTTTCTAAAAAAATCAAAAAAAACACAACACGCTGATTCCCAATAGATAAAACAAATATCCAAACACATTTTTCTGATAACCATGCCCTTATGGAATATTACTTGAAACAGCCCCTGAAGAAGGCAGCAAAAAGCCTTTGGGGGAACTTTTGGGGGAAATGGGGGAACTTTGGGGGAAATGGGGGAACAGCGAATGCCTATCTTTGCATCGTCTTTCATCAGGAAACTCAGTTTCCGATAAGACGAGCGCACATCGACACGACTGCTTCCAATCAAATAAGAACCCCTCCGCATATCGCCGCGATGCCCAACCCGTCAACGGATATGTACCTTTAGCCCCACCGCGCCCCGACCGGCCCCTGGGGCTCA
>JAKSMD010000173.1 GCA_024400815.1 Bacteroidales bacterium
TTCGTTGAGATAGGGGGATTCGAACCTCCACAGACAGAACCAAAATCTGCTATACAAATCCCTGTATCTTGTTTAACAATAATTTATTACAAGTTTTCTAATTTTGCCGTTTTTCTAACCAGACATCTAACATTGCAATTGTTAGATAGGGCATTTTATCACTTTTCATTATACCAAAACGCCTGTTCGAAGGACATCTTCGTACAATGGTGAAGGGTGACAGGCTTCAATGAGAACTGGTTCAATCAGTGTGTTAATGTCCATAGTCATACGCCACAATTTAGCTGATGTTGACATATAGTCTCCTTCTAGACGTGGAACGACAACAGCCAGGTCAATATCACTGTTCTCGTTGGCTGTCCCCTTACTGTAAGAACCGTACAGATATACCGAGGCAGAGCCCAATTGGCTCATTACGGCCTTCTTGTACTCCTTCGCTATTTTTATAACCTGTCTTTTGTCCATTGTTGCAATTTGTTCGTTTTCTCTAAAAGTTCCTCACATTTTTCCTTGGAGAGAGATCTAAGCAAAGTTTCCTTATACGACGGATATCTAGCTTCAATGTTTAAGGGCATTATTTCACTGATAAACATTTTCTGATCCTCGTCCAACATTGAATTTAGACCACAACTTTGAGCGATATTTATTAGGTTATGGGACATTGGCGTAGCCTGTTTTGATTTCGTACACCAATAGGCTTTGAATATTTTTTCAATGGTCTGATGGCACATAAATCCTACGTATAGCCAACGGCCTGTTGTAAACATAGCCCTGGCTGTCTCCAAATCGTAATCAGACAATTCCATCCAGTATTTTACTCTGTCATCCATGAATTCCAAGTGGGTAACTTTTGCAAATATAACATTTTTTCAGTTGTCAATATCAAACAATCAGAGATATGTTTTTTTGTGGAATCGTGGAAAAGTGCATCACGGCCGCGTCAAATACTGTTTTTCTCTCCACAGTCTTCCACATTTCTTTCTATGATGGACAAAAGCGGCGACTGCTGCCGTGAAGAATTTGTCAAAAGCATCGCTATCATCAAGTCCTGCTCGAAATACCGTTTGTTCGGATGCATTGACTCGATGGCAGTGCTTCGCCTGGTCAGCATATCGCAGTACCGTTTCCGAGCGTCACTTGCAATCTTGCTCTTTCCGGCAGTCTTGAATACACGTCCCGAGGATAAAGACGCCACTCCGATGTGATAGCAGCCAGCATACTTGACAGCAGCTGCAGCGGCGATATCATCGCTGAAGGCACAGACGTAATAGTAATCGCACATCTTTGACTGGAGATACTTCCCATTCAGTTTGGAGTCCTTCTTTAGGTCCTTTATGCTAGCCTTTAACTCAAGGCCCAAAAGACTCCCCTTATAAGGATCTGCCACAGACTCCGGAGGCCGAATGGAAATTACCGAGTCAATCCTTCCCACTTCACCATTTTCGCCACAGTGCCCCAGGCTGAACTCTCCGTGGGAATGGTAGAACAGGACTTCCGGCTTTTCACGTTCGTTCCAATCCCGCCATATCTCCTGGGCATTGCATATGTTCATAATCATCTCCCTTCCCGGAATTTCAAGAAAGAGAGGAATAATATCGTCGTGCAGATTACGTCGCTCCGCAGTAGGATTCTGACTGTCAACATTAGATCTCGTTGTCATAATTCCGCCCCTCCTCACAAATCTCGTTATACGCCGGATACATATTGCCATCAGAAAATGGGCTATGATACCTCTCTGATTCAATCTTCTTGTTGATCAGGTCAACAATGGTGGAAACCCAATTGAAGCGCTCTTCATCGCAGGTCACAAGTCTACCGGCCTTGCGATAACACTGCAACGCCGGCACTTCGCACGGCATCCAGCTCAAGCTATGTCCGCCAGCAATCACCTTTATGTTCGTAAAAGTGTCAATTGTGGCGGGAGAAGCGCATATTTTAACGTCATGAAGGCTGCACAGTCCCTCATCGGATGCAAGGCTCCTGATAATTGAAATGAGGACATTGGAGGTCCGAGACAGTGCGATGTCATATCGTTCCCCGGTCATCTGGTCCGACATCAAGAGATGCCAGTTCTGGAACTCCCCACCGTCTTTTTTGTGATTTGTCCTGAGCTCGATGCCATCGACGCTCCCTGAGATTGAGCCATAAGTGAACGTGTCATTCTTGACCGTTTCTGAAAAATTGCCTTTTGAGACATGGAAGAATCGTGTGGGCATAGATTTTTTTGAAGTTGTTGTAGATGTTACCATAATTAGGATTTTTAAGAAAATAATAGATAAATGATTGTGTGTAAGCAAGGTTTCCCCCTTACGTGCGAAATAAGGGCTATGGAAAGAGATTCACTAAAGGCAAACTACGGGGCATACGCCGAACTTGATTCGGGCAACCCGTAGTGCCTTGAGTGGGTGCTTCAGCACCGGAAATCATCTTTCCAGAGCCAACTTTGCAAAGTAAGAGGGAAATTGCAATTGGGTTTTAGAAAAATACCACACCCAAATGGCCCGTCCAATTCGGGACGCATCGGGGTGCGGCGTAGTACTTGTGCTACTTATACGATTTCTTTCAAAATGG
>JAKSMD010000174.1 GCA_024400815.1 Bacteroidales bacterium
GGCATTGGCGATCTTTGTAACCGTGAAACTGCGGAACAATCCATAAACACTTGTTATTCAATCCAACGAGAAAGAAATTCGGATTACCGTTCGCCGAATAGCGTTCACGGGACACTATTCTACTATGCCGATTTTAAACCTATGTTCTTTTTTTGTATCTTTGCCGCCTGTTTTTGAAAATCAATCTAAATCATAATGACAATGAAAAAAGTATTAACCCTTGGACTCGTACTTCTTTTTATGGGTACGACTATGTCCGTTAAATCTCAAAACGCAGAAATGACAAAAGAACAGAAAATCAGCTACGCAATCGGTGCCAATTTAGGCAGACAAGTAAAACAGGACGGTGTCGTTCTTGATGTTGAATCCTTAGCAGAAGGCGTACGCGACGCTATGGCTGGCCAGAACAAATTCACGGACCAACAAATGCAGGAAATTTTCATGCAGTTTCAACAAGACATGCAGGCAAAGCAGGCTAATGCTGCTGCTGAGGCAAAAGTTGCTGGCACTGAATTCCTCAAAAAGAACATGAAGGATCCCGATGTCAAAGTTACCGCATCCGGCCTTCAATATAAAGTCATCACCATGGGCAATGGTCCAAAGCCAAGTGCCACCAGCGAGGTCACTGTAAAATACACAGGCACCCTCATCGACGGCACTGTATTTGATTCCACCGACAAGAACGGCGGCGAACCGATTTCCTTCGGCTTGAACCAAGTCATCAAAGGTTGGACAGAAGGTTTGCAACTCATGCCTACCGGCTCTAAGTTCATCTTCTACATCCCATCCGAACTCGCATACGGCGACAACGGTGCTGGCGGCGTTATCCCTGGCGGCGCAACTTTGATTTTCGAAATTGAATTGCTCAGTTTCAAATAATCCGAACCTCAAATAAACAGAAATCCCCTCCCGTATGAGAGGGGATTTTTTCAATTTAAGTCCATACAAAAAAATGAAACCCCTATTTTTAGTTCTCCTTTTCTCCGTTCTATCCTGTGTCTCATTTGCGCAAGTGCAACAGGATTGCGGAGCCTTAGACTGTCCCGGCCGTTGCGGCCGTTTTGTTGACCAAAATGGCGATGGATTCTGCGACCATGGCCGAGTCTCTGCCCCTGCCGTAGCAGAACCAGCTCCTGCCGCCACGACACCTGCAGAGACCCACCCAACAAAGCCAGAAACCGCCAAGACAGCCGTTCCTGGAAAGGCAGCCGACCGTCAATCTTCAGCCAAAACAACGGAGCCCAAGACTGAAGAAGTCGTTCCTGCCACCACAGAACCTGCCGACACTACGACTGTAGAACCCTTAGTGGCCGAACCCACCCAACCCGCCAAAACCAAAAGTCCCTACAGCTTGATTCTGATATCCTCCATCACATTCGGACTATACATCATCACTTCTATTTTGGTAAAAACAGACAAGTTGAAAAAGGCAACCCATCGCAAAATTTGGAATGTGCTGCTGTTAATCACCGGATTGGTTTCCTGCTTGTTAGGATTCTTTTTGGTCATCCAAATCAACTACAACCTGAAGATGGATTGGCTATGGACAGTGAAACTCTATCACGTTCAATTCGGCATTGCCATGACCATCATCGCGGTCATCCACATTCTTTGGCATGTCAACTACTGGAAGACCCTCGTCAATCGGAAGAAATAGCCGTTGGCCATTAGCCTCTTGGAGGCTCTCGCCATTATCAATGCTCAATCCACATAACTTTTAATATAAAAATGCCGATATTTTTGTTATTTTCGCAACCTAATCCCGGCAGGGATGTATTTTATCATATTCAACACATTTTCAAGCGAATAACAATCTAACAGTCACATACATTATGCGTAAAAGTCTATTTTTTCATCGTAAAAGAAACATTTTGCCTTCTTTTCTCACACTTTGTCTTGTATTCTTATCTGCTATAGGATGTGTTTGGGGAGAATCCGTCACCTACAAAGTGGCAAGCCAAAACAGCGTGTCCATCCTTTCGGGCAATGCGCCATCGGGTTCTTCGACCTCATTCATCACCACCTACACAAACAACATTGGGCAACTTACATCAGGCAATCACATGACACTTACTTTATCTGGATATGCCGGATGCAAGATTACCGGCATCACGATGAGCATGAAGTCAAATACAAGTAAAGGTGCGGGTTCTTTTACCATGACCGTTGGAAGCAAAACATTGGCCTTCATTCCCAATTCGAAGTTCAACACAACAAACTGGCACGGCAGTTGGACCACCTCCTATGTGGCGGTCACCCCTGCTATGAGCATCAGCGATTATGTTATTCAATCTGGAGAAAGCGTAGCCATTACGATTTCTGCGAGCGAGAACTCGCTCTATTGCGAATCGTTTACCATAAATTATGCTCCTGCAATCACCGCCACCTACACCGTAAACTTGCATAGTGGCACAGCGGGCACGCAACTCACAGAGACATCGGGAGGCGCCGGGGTCACCTTGCCGCAACTAACCTCATACAATTCCAACTACACCTTTGCCGGTTGGAGTGCAACACGCTTGACTGAAGAGACCAGCACTGCTCCAA
>JAKSMD010000175.1 GCA_024400815.1 Bacteroidales bacterium
TTCACATGGGATAACAGCGTGAAAGATAACGGTGGAACTGTATGTCTGTGCGAAGACATAAATGTTATTTATGGGCGAAACTATTCAGGGAAGACTACGTTGTCTCGCATTGTGCGTGCGATGCAACAAAAGCAGATGCCGACTCATTACGAAGGTGGGCAGTTTACAGTTGAATTCTCCGATCGGGTTCTTGTTGATCAGACTTTGACACAAGATGCGCCATTGCCAATTCGGGTATTTAATCAGGATTTTGTGTGTGACAACCTAGGGTTCCTTCGGGACACAAGAACATCTGCTGGCACTATTACTTCGTTTGCTGTTATAGGAGAGGCGAATAATCGATTAGAGCAGGAAATTAAACAATGGGAAGATGAACTTGGCAATGGTGATCCCGGCCAAGAAACTGGATTGCGGTTGAGGTTAGTTGCGGCACAAAAGGAGGAGTCTGTGGCGCAAAAACAATATAAGACGCATGTGGCAGAATTGGATGGAGTGAAGAAGCAGTTGGTTGCGGATAAGGCGAATGGCATTAAATACAATTCGAACATCTACGGAGACCAGAATTATAATGTTAAAAAGTTAGAGGATGATTTGAATATTGTTCGAAGCTCCAATTATGTTTGTTTAGATGCGGAGGGAAAGAATCGGCTGCTAAAGATCGTGTCGGAACGTCCAAAGGATGTGGTTCATGCATATCAGACCCCTTCGTATGAATTTTGTGAGTTGGTGACGAGAGTGGGTGAGCTGGCAACAAGGGAAGTTGTGCAAGGCAAGAAAATACAAGAGTTGTTGATTGAAGCGGCGCGGGAAAGCTGGGCTCGAACGGGATTAAAATTGCATGATGGAAGTGAAGATTGTAAATGCTTGTTTTGCGGCAATAAAATTGGGAAAAGGCGGTGGGAGGAATTGAATGCCCATTTTGCAGATGCGTCTGAAAAGTTAAATTCAGACATCGAGTTTGGTCTTGCAGATGTTCATAAGGAGATGGATGCGCATGGGAATGAGTTTAGTCCCAATAAATCGGATTTCTATTCGGAGTTCCACACGCGGATTGACGAATTGGTTGCTCGCTATAAGACGGCACTCATGTCTTATAAAGCATCTCTTCAAAAATTGAATGATGTGTTAAAGCATCGTCAAGGCTCGTTGAGTGAGGTGGTTGAGTTTGTGCCGCCGGGTGATGTAACGAAGGCGTTGGAAGGTGTGTTTTCGGATTATGAAAACATTTGCAAGGAGAATAATGCGTATACGAAGAATTTATCAGAGACACAAATTGAAGCGAAGCGGACGCTGCGATTAGCTCGTGTATATGAGTTTGACAAGGCACAGGGGTTGCAAGTGAAGGAGCAAGATGTAAAAACCCTTAGTGATAGTTGTACCAATGCAACGAAAGCAGTCAGTGATGTGCGGGCCGTCATTGATGCAAAAGAAGCAGGGATTGCTGAAAAAAGAAGGGGGATGAATGATCAAACGCGCGCGGTCAGTCTGATAAATAGTTACTTGTCATGGTTGGGCGATCATACTTTTATGCTTAAGCCAGAGGTGGTGGTTAATGGCGAGATAGAAACTGTATATTTCAAGGTTTATCGAGGAGATGTCCCTGCTTACAATTTAAGTGAGGGCGAATGTAGTCTTATTGCATTTTGCTATTTTCTTGCGACATTACTTGATCCAGTCCTTGTGCATGTGAAACCCATTGTTTGGATTGATGATCCGATTAGCAGTCTGGATTCAAACCATATCTACTTTGTTTACGCAATGATTCGTAATATGATTCTTGCAGAGGGACGGTGTGAACAATTATTCGTCTCCACGCACAATCTTGATTTCTTGCGATATCTTAAACGGATGAAGAGGTGGAAGGATCGGGAGGAATGTCCGCAGCAATGGTTGATGATGGAGTGCGTAAATGGAGTGTCGTCCATTTGTAAGATGCCAGCGTATTTGAAAAATTACATAACTGAATTTGCTTACCTCTTCAAAAAGATATTACAGTGTGCGACAGTGTCCTCAACCGAAGATGATTATGCCGGAGTGTTATATGAATTTGGCAATGCGGCCAGAAGATTCTTAGAGTTGTATCTTTATTTCAGGTTCCCAAATGCCAAAGAAGATCAAAATCTTGAACATTTGACTCGAATGAAAACTATTTTCGGCGACAAGGTGCGATCCTTTATGGTTGATCGGGTTTTGAATGAGGGGTCGCATTTGTCAGGACAACTAGAGCGAGGAATGACAGTTTGTGATACAACAGAAGCACAGACGGTTGCTCGTGAGATATTGAAAGGTGTGAAAGAGGAAGATGAGCGGCAATATAAGGAGTTGCTGAAGGGAATAGGTGCTACCGATCCATTGGGGCTGACATAATTTGATTCAACAATTCAACAATCTAATTGCTATAATATGGATGTCAAGTCGAATCTTGCATGTGATAGAGAGGTTCTTATGAGAAGCGTAGAAGAAAAAGTCGAGGAGTGGGCGAAGCAGCAGTTGGATGCTGGCGGCGTTC
>JAKSMD010000176.1 GCA_024400815.1 Bacteroidales bacterium
CTTATTTCGATAACCAGCTGGTTCTCTTTTAGTTGCTTATATCGAACTCACGTTTATTTAAGGAACGCAAAAGTAGAAAAAAATGGTGAATCGCAAACATTTTTTGTGTAAATTTGCGCCTCTATTTCGCAAGCTTATGAAAAAAAATTTTTTACTTGTATTGTTGTTGTGCCCTGCTTTCCTAATCTCATGGGCGCAAACTTGCCAACAACGTATTGATGCTGCTGTAGATTCGCTCTATAAGGGTTATGACAAGCTGACGATCTTTGACTCTACCTATGTCGAAATGGAAGAAAGCGGTCTCAGTCATGTCTATAATCATCAACTTTATAAAATCCTCACGCCCATTGGCGGCCGCGATTTCAATGTGGTGAAAATGGATTATGATCCTCTCTCCGCTTATGTGGAAATTCGTATGGTGAAGATTTATCGCAAGGGTGGGTTGGTGGAAAAGGTGGATGCTCCTGTGTTGGACTATCCTGCGCCGGCACACATGATATATTGGGGTGCTCGTCAGAAGATGGTGGCTCTCGGACGATTGGAACCCGGTGATGCTGTGGAACTGGTAACCTACAAAAAGGGGTTCTCCTATGCGCTGCTCCAAGGTGACGACCCCGATAGCAAATATATCCCGCCGATGCGCGGACATTTCTATGACATTGTGCCGTTCTGGGACAAACAGCCTCGCTTAGAAAAGGTATATAAAGTCAATGTGTTGACCGCTAAGAATTTGCAGTATAAAATATACCATGGGAACCTTGATGTGACGACACGCAAAGATGCCAATCGTACCATTTACACCTTCACCCAAAAGGATTATATGCCGATAACAACACCCCAAAATACGCTTGCCAATAATGATATTGAACCTAAACTGTTGCTCTCAACGGCGCAAAATTGGGAGGCGAAGTCGATGTGGTTTTATGGCGTGAATGAAGATTATGGCAGTTTTGTGCCCACCGATGAGGTGAAAGCCAAGGTGGATGACTTGCTGAAGAAGGCTAAGACGGAAAATGATAGTATCTTTATTTTGACGCACTGGGTGGCTGACAATATGCGCTATTCCGGCATCTCTATGGGCGAAGGCGAGGGCTTTACGCTCCACAAATGCGAGATGAATTTCACGGACCGTTGTGGCGTTTGCAAGGACAAGGCCGGCCTGCTGATTGCCATGCTGCGTGCGGCTGGATTTAAGGCCTATGCGGCTATGACGATGGCGGGCGAGCGCATCGATGACGTTCCCGCCGACCAATTCAACCACTGCGTGACGGTGGTGCAACGCCGCAATGGCAACTACCAACTGCTCGATCCTACTTGGGTGCCTGGCGTACGCGAACTTTGGTCCAGCGCAGAACAACAGCAAAACTACCTGAGGGGCTTGCCCAATGGCGCAAAACTCGGTCTGACCCCCGTGTCTAAACCCGAAAATCACTATCTGAAAATGAACGCCAAGACACGCCTCGACAAGAACGGCACGCTGTCTGGCACGCTGACGATTACCGCAGAAGGACAATCAGACCGTACGGTGCGCTATGTGTTCGCCAATCGCCCTGCCGATTGGCAAAAAGATGTTGAGTACGAGTTCTTCGCTGAATATCCCAGTGCTCGGCTCAAGTCCGTGAAGTACTCCGACGAGTTTACCTATCTCGAACATCCGGTGAAAATCACCTATAAGTTTGTCATCCCCAACTATGCAATTGTCGGTGAAAAGGAAATGCTGGTGACGCCAATTGTAGCCCAAGGACTCTATATCTTTGCAATGAACCACTTGTATATGCCTGTCCATTTAGAAAAACGCGATTATCCGTTCAGTGACCGCTGCTCTCGTTTGGTTGAGCTGACGGAGACGATGACGTTGCCGGCTGGCTATAAGCAAATCCAGTTTCCGCAGAATCTCTCCTTCGGAGAAGGTAGCATCGGCTTTGACGGACATTATGAAATGCAGAATTCAAAGGTGGTGTTTGGAGAAACGATTCGCCTGGGCAAGCGCGTTTATGAAGCGTCTGAATGGCCCGCCTATCGTGGCGCCGTCGGTAACCAAAAATATTATATGTACACCCCAATGATTTTGAAAAAATAAGCCATAATCCTTTCTTACTGATTTAGAATATTTAACAATGAAAAAGATAGTAATACTTGCTCAACTGGTTCTTGCCGTGGCCTTCACTTATGCAGGACCGAAATATGATGCCGTGTATCATCTAATATCTAAAAGCTATACGCTCAATGCAGATGGTTCTGTGGATTATCATTTCCGCAAAGAACTACAACTGTTCACTTCTTCCGCATTTGATACTTATGGGGAGACTTTTATTCCATACAATACGGAATTTCAAACGCTTACTATCAATGAGGCCTATACAGTGCGGAAGGATGGCAGCATTGTGAAGACACCTCAAAATGCGTTTAATCCCAGTTTGCCTGCTGGCTGCACTAAC
>JAKSMD010000177.1 GCA_024400815.1 Bacteroidales bacterium
AGACGAGACGTCCGTTGTTGTTGACACGCGACGTGAGTCCAGTGATACATCCCAGGCACTTGCACAGTCGTTCCTGCAATTCTTTTGAGAGATCAGATAAGACAATCTCGTTCCCATCCGGATCCACCAACTTCACTGGATTCCAGGCGCAGTAGGCGTAGGGGGAGAGGCCGGGGTACTTGTCGGCCATGGGGTCGACGCTGAGCCACATCGTCATCTGATCGTGGTCCATATAGCGGGCGCCGAAGTAGCCGAAGCCAGTTTCCTCATCCTTCTCCTTGCCGGTGAAATCACAACTCCAAAATAAGGGGTAAAAGCAGCATTCCAACAGGCATCTCTCACCTTCAAAAACGGGTGTTTTTACCGAGGTGTTTGATGTGCTTCTATATGTTTGTAATATGGTCAATGTGTGGTTGTTTTCGTGTTGTAAAGATACTCATTTATGTTGGGACCGAATGTTTTTTCACATTGAGTTTTCATGAATCCGATTCATTTGTGACAGTATGCGAGTATTGAAAATAAATTACTTACATCATCCATCATAAAAGCATCAAGCTAGAACATCGAAAAGGAGTGATGATATTTTTTGCTTTATAGGACTAATATAGGATGTCTTTAATATTAGCCGTGCATATTTTTTCTTCCCAACGTAACAAATACGGTGGATAGACTACATAGTGGTCAAGGTAAATAGGCCTTTGAAATTCACTGGCGAAATGGTTTGGTACTTGACAAAAGTAAGGTTTTATCTTCATTTGATATTTTTTTCGAGGAACAAGATTGGTCGCCTGCACGGAATCGGGATCTACGATGGATATCACCTCGTATTGAGCAGAGTCGATAACTACAATCATCACGAGACCGTAATCAAATTTGTAGCACTTTTCCAAGAGTGCTAAGCCCTCAATAGCCTTGTTAGAGGTATCGCTATAGCTGAGCAGATAATCTCGATATTGGATACTGTCAAGGACAAGGTTTTTATGCGTATCGAAATCGTATTCTATACATTGAGAAACTTTCTTCAATGGTTGGCAATTAATTTGAAGATAACTGAGCGTGTTACTGCAAGCAATCAAGAAAAAAAAGGAAGCCAACAAGGTGCATGCACACAATGTCAAATGTTTGACGTTTGTTCTGTCATATCGTTTCATCGTTGGTAGGTATATGTCGATTTCTTCATATTGGCCAATTCTATGATTTCTTGGAGCACGGGTGATGTATTTGTGATAGGCCCGTAAACTGGCGTCAGCAAACGCTGTGGCAAAAGTGGTTCATCTGATTTCACGATAGATCCAGGGAAAAATGCACCAGCATTGTAATGAGCCTCTTTATAAATGGTCTTGTCGTTTCCTCCAATTGCAGCAGGGGCATTCACTCCCTCTCCCGAACTTATCAGCCCTCCTTCGTAGGCTTCTGCAATCTCGTGCCATATCATATTCCCTGGATTATTGCATTTTTTATCCATATCGGCAGATTGTATTACATTGATTACTTGGTATGCATTAACAGATATTTTATCGGGGCTCAGTGTGTTTCCTGCAAATCCGCCAATATCTATTGTGACCCCATTATAGTTCGAATTCTCCTGCACTTGTAGATTGACATGAATATTTGGGTTTTCAATGATTTTCCTCATGTATTTCTCTTGCTTCGTTTTCGCCTTTCCTTCATAAGTTAGCAGTCCTTGTTCGTTGATAGAGAATTTCATATTTTTAGACTTCTGCTGAATTTGTTGCAACGCTTTTGTCTTTGAATTTTCATCACCATAGATATGCACATCTCTCCCATCCGGATCCACCAACTTGACTGGGTTCCAGGCGCAATAGGCGTAGGGGGAGATTCCGGGGTACTTGTCTGCCATCGGATCGACACTCAGCCACATGGTCATCAGCTCGTGGTCCATATAGCGGGCGCCGAAGTAGCCGTATCCCGTTTCTTCGTCGCGTTGCTCACTGTATATGATATTACTCAATGGTGTTCGCCACCCCTGGCGGGGGCCTTTGCCGGTAAAGGTGAAGCGCTCGTTGTAGCCAGTAAGGCGTTGGTTGATGTAGGATTCTCCGTAGGGAAGGTACTGCAGGTGCTGGACGGCGTTGCCATTGTTGTCCGTTATCCAACTGGCGCTGCCAAGATGCTTGCTTCGCACGCTTTGCTGCGTCTCGGCATAGCTCAAGCCAGCTTGGCTTTGCTCTCGACTTTTGCAAAGGTCGGAATAGTAGAAATAGACATCGGGTTCACTGCCCTGTCCATGGTCAACCAGCATGTCGTTC
>JAKSMD010000178.1 GCA_024400815.1 Bacteroidales bacterium
GTATTTCAATCTTATAATTATAGATCCTCCCTACAATCTCGATAAAAACTTTAACGGCACAAGATTCGCTGCTCGTTCTAATGAGGACTACGAAGAGTATTTGCGTAGTTGGTTTTTTAAGGTTTGTGATAAACTAAAACCGAATGGAACGTTGTATATGTGCGGGGATTGGAAATGTACTGCGTCAATGCAACGTGTGATATCGGAACGAGTGACAATCCTTAATCGCATTACGTGGCAACGAGAAAAAGGACGGGGCGCTAAGCATAATTGGAAAAACGGGATGGAGGATATTTGGTTCGCGGTCAAGGACCCGAATGATTACTATTTTAATGTTGATGCTGTAATGGTTAAACGGAAGGTTGTGGCTCCATACAAAGAAAATGGGAAACCTAAGGATTGGGAGGAAACTGGAGAAGGGAAGTTTCGTAAAACATATCCGTCTAATTTCTGGGATGACATCACCATTCCTTTCTGGTCAATGCCAGAAAATACCGATCATCCGACGCAGAAATCTGAAAAATTAGTTGCAAAGTTAATTCTTGCGTCATCCAAACCAGGCGATAGGATTTTTGATCCATTTTTGGGGAGTGGTACAACTGCTGTCGTTGCCCAAAAACTTGGACGGAAATATTGTGGCGTTGAGATTAACAGAGAGTATTGTCGATGGGCTGCCAAGCGTTTGCAAATTGCCCAAACCAACACGGAAATACAAGGATATTCGGATGGCGTGTTTTGGGAGCGTAATTCGCTGCAAGAACAAAAAAAGAATGGGACTACACAGGAACATCTGTTTGGAGGTGACGATGAATAAGTTGTGTAAAGAGTTTGTTGAGTATGTGATGTTATCAGCGCCAAAACACAACAAGGATGTCGTTAAAGACGATATATGTTCGAAGTTTTCGTTAATACAGGACGGGAAAGTTTTTCACAATGAATCTTTTGCTGTGAGGTTTAGTTATTCAAAATTCGATTCGCCATCATTCAGCAATACAATCTTGTCGTTATCATCGCTGGAAAAGTATGACAAGATTCCTTTCTTTGTGGTGTTGGTTCGTCGGTCGGCCGATAATCTTATTCTCCTCGCAAACACTACATTGCTTCGAAAGATAAGTCATACCTCACAGGCATTGAGCATGACTAACATCAAAGGAAGCTTCAATGGATCGGATATCATCCGTGAGTTAAACGGTAAGACTAATTCTCCAGAAAATTTTGATTATTTATTTGCCGTTCATCAAGGGCTTGACTGGGAAGACAATTTGTCGCGATTAGTTGATGCAACAGCGCAAATTAAGTCGGTGTCGCAGAAGTTTTCCCCTAATGGCCAAGAGCAGGCGAATATTCTATCGTCAATTGAACGAAGCATCAGGTTTATTGGGTCTAATTCGTTTGCGGAACTAAAGGCGGATCTTGATGGGCGTTGTGAAAAGTGTAAACGTGAGATTGCCATTGCCTCGCATATTGAAAATATCAATATCAGGGGACGCCTAATCGAAAGTTTGATTACGGCTGATGATCTTGAAAGAGAAAGAATAGTTCGAGATCTGATGCATATTGAATCGGCATTGCCGTCGTATGATACAAAAAATGGTTTAGGAGACTATTGTCGCCAATTTGATGACACTGACACATTGACGGATATTAAGACCATTCTTCAGTTTCATTGGGCTGGTCGTTCTTCCAGAGGGGCAGCACAGTTTAATGGCGCTGTATTGGATGGAATGCTTAGGGATACACAATTTCAAAATGCAATTGATCTGAAAAAGAGTTCCGATTTCATAATAGAGTTGTTGCAACGATAGTTGCTACTGAAAGATGAGGGAATGAAGAATCTTTCGAGTTCCGGCAGAATGGACATCCAGGACTATAAGGGGGTTGAAGGCCGGGTATATGAGTTCAAAGGACATGTTTATGCCCTTTGCAATATAGACTACGAAGGCGAATCGCCAGAGGAGTATTCCAAAACCCGAGATGGAGGATGGTGTGGCCTTTCCGACAGATGTTGAAGCATGGGATGACTCTTGTGGCTATGATCTTGAGAAGGAAGAACTTGTTCATTTCAACGAGGACACCTGACGGAAGAAAAACGGAACATTTATGCGGAGAGGTGGTTTTGAGGGCGAATAGGGATCGGTTGAAAGCGGTTTGGGCGTGTCCGCGAGGGGCGAAAATCTAGCGTGAAGCGGTTTTCGGACTTC
>JAKSMD010000179.1 GCA_024400815.1 Bacteroidales bacterium
GCGTGCTTCTTCTATTCGTTCAAAATTGATTTCTACAAAATTCTCAAATTCGTTCAGACCTAATTCGCGAGCTAACCAAGTTTTTCCAGTTTGGCGTGCGCCTTCAAGAATAAGTGGTTTTCGCAGTCCATCGGGAGTGTTTTTCCATGTCAAAAGTTGATTATAAATAGTACGCCTCATATACGTAAGTATTATTTATGCTGCAAAGATATAAAAAATCAATGATATACGCAAAAATAAACACGTTTTTATGACGAATATTTATGAAATTTGCACGTTTTTATGACGAATATTTATAGTTTTTGCACGTTTTTGTGATGAATACATCCTAACTTTGACAATGCGGCACCCTATTCGCCGTCGCCTATTTTAAGAATATCCAGCAGCGGCTTGATGGATTCTGCTGAGTGGTTGTGAAGAGGGTTTGGGAGTAGGTTTTGCCGTTCGGCAGCCACACCAGCTGTGCCGCTGCGGTTCTTCTTTCTGCGGGCAAAGGTGACGCAAAATTCACCGTGCGTCACCCAAGTCACCCGACATTATTTCGTATATTGCTGATTTAGAGATAGTTGCGGAAATACGAAAAATTAGCTGTCAAAGTCAGGAAAAACGTCAGAAAAGGATATAAACCCATCGATTTTCAGCGAGGCACCCGCCTCTTTCGGACCGCAAGATTACTTTTGAAAACTCTATCAGAAATATTACCGCTAAATTCAGCTTTGTTAAAAATTTTCAATTGACGATTCGTAACTACTTGAGTACCGTTTATCTAAGTTTTTTCCAACACCATTTACCTCCAACACATGAATACGCATCCCTTCGTGAACATGAATAATAAGGTCCTCCTGGATAAGCTGATTGCCAATCCATATTCAGCCACTTGTGGCTACCTTCATCGCGGACATTAAGCATCTTAACATCATATTGATAGAAATGTGACCTAATAATGTCCAAAACAACACTTTTGTCAAATTGAGAGATATCCACTTCAGTAAATGCATGACCACCTGTAGCATTAAACCCCGTATTGATACAAACATCCCCACCTACAGCCAGCAAGCACGATGCCATCAAAACGGCAAAATCATCACAGTCGCCACTCAAATTGCATGCAATGGATTCCGATGCCTTGGAAACATATTCTTGTCCATTGGGGTCATTCACATATCTCCATTTAGTATAGCAATAATCAAATATCTCACAAATCTGTCCTGGATTGAAATTTCCAGGAGAACGGCCTGCCAAATCATTGGCAAAAGCTTTGGTGTATGGCAAATCAAAATCGCAGGCTTCCTCTAACATCTCAATATTCTGCGTTCCATCGGTATACCAATTGCTATGACGACGATTTTTATCAAATTCATATTCTGGCAATTTGATTTCGTCTTCTTCGTAATCAATCTCAGGAGCAGGTGTCGGTGTTAGTTGTTTTTTCCGCTTGTCTTCGCCATCATTTAAAGCATATTTTCGATATTTCCTAAGACTATCGCTTAAATATGCCCCCTCTTGTAACCCTACTACTCCATTACGCAATAGATCGGAATTGATGCAAACACCATGCTTATTCACCAGATAAGCATAGACAGTTTCCTTCCCTTGCAAATGTTTCGGATTGAAAGGTGCCGATTTATCCGAAATAAGCGAAACTGGATTACCAACGTAATTGTCATACATGTATTGTTTCCCTTCCAATGTGGAGGTTAAGCCAATCAGCCTTACCCTTGTACCATTGTTCAAAACAACCAGATTGCTATCTTCTACTGATGAAATCTTAAAGTCATCTGTAGGCCAAATCAGTATGGCGACAAAGACAATTACCAAAACCGTAATTATAACATGCTTTCTTTTCATAGTCCGCAAATTTTTCTATTTCCTTGAGAATGCCTCATCATAATAACGACGATAAGGTTTCAAACTATCCGACAAATAGGGATTCTCATTCAAGTCAGTCAATCCCAATCTGATTAAGGTAGAGTTTAAGCACTGATTATCGCTTCTCTGCAATACGTATGCCCACACAGTTTCCGTTCCACCCAAATGAT
>JAKSMD010000018.1 GCA_024400815.1 Bacteroidales bacterium
ATGTGTGGCAACGTGGCAGAGATGGTCGCTGAAAAGGGCGTTGCCTTCGGCGGCAGCTATGACGACCCTGGCTATGACATCCGCATCGACAGCAAACAGACCTACGGCGAGTATTCTCCCAAGATCGGCTTCCGTGTGATTGCCGTGCGCAAATAACGTAGAGACGGTGCAGTGCACCGTCTCTACAGCAATGGATAATTTCAATAAAAAATGAACGATTCCCCGTTTCGTGTGTTATCTATGTCGAATTGCAATTCCAACCGAATCGTTCATTTATTAAATTTGTCCGTTTATGAAAAAGAAATTCTTCATCATAGCTCTAGTTTTCGTGGTTTTTGGGCTGCGTATCAATGCCCAAACAGTAGATACAACAACTACTCCCGTCGAAATTCAGTCTATCACCATAGAGAAACATCCCCTTGATTGGTACGAGCAACAATCGCATTTATGGGAAAAATGTGTGTTAGAAAATCCCCAAAATGAATATGCCTGGCATAACTATTTCAAATCTGTATTTTATCATGAACTTCAGGCTGACACTGTTTCGTCAGTTGCCATTGCGGAAGTGTGCCGCAAAATGGGCGAAGCCATACCGAACACTTACCGCTATTATTATTGTATGTATCGAAACTTGTGCCTCAACCACCAACTTGACTCGGCTGACATTTTCGCACAAAAAGCACTGGAAGCATTGCCCGACTCCATTCAAGGTGACGAAATCAACACGCTGATTGCCTTTTTGTGGTATAAGGGTGTGAACGAAGACCCTGACTCAAAGCAATATGAATGTTTTTTGAAACTTCTCCAAAAGCAATATGAGGCGCCATTGTATCCGGAAAAACTGTTCCGTTATATGTACAATCAGTTTCAAGGAATGGAAGACAACGGAATATATTTCTTCAGTGGCGACAATGCCGGATTCCCAGCGATCATTCTTCAGAATGTATTGAATGTTCACAAAGACAAACAAGTGGTTTGTGTGCCTTTTCTCTATTTGGAAAGTTACTGCGATGCGCTTTTTAAAAGATTGGGTATCAAGCCTTTTAAGAGTGCAGACGATTATCTTTCTATGAATTTGTCTTTAGAGCTATGGATGTCCGACCTGATTCAGTATATCATTCGGGAGTCGGGCCGTCCTGGTTATTTTTGTGGTGTTGAAATGTATTACCTTCCTGACACGCTCACCCATTTCCTATACAACGAAGGGCTGCTTTTACGATATAGTCCGAAACCCTACGACAACATCGCCTCTACTAAGAAGATAGTGGAAACCAAGTACCATTTGGAATATTTGAATGAACCCGAATTCACTCCGTCAAACAAGCATCCCGAATACGAGGGAATGCAACTGAACTACGTGATGATGCTGTCGCATCTGATTCCTTTCTACAGGGCAGACGGAGAAAAAGAAAAGGCATTGTGGTTGCAACAACTCCTTACCGATGTGATCAACAATACGCAGGTTAACGAAAACTTCAAACGTCATTGTTTTCAAATTCTAGATGAAAACACGAATTTGGATGAAAACACGAAATAATGGCACACTGGTTTCACCGATACAAACGACTGACCGATGAGGCGCTGATGTCCCTTATCCAGCAAAAGGAAGATGCCGCTTTCGATGTGCTCTTTCAACGGTACTCGCCGGTTCTGCAGAACTTCTTCTTCCGCAGAACCGGCGGTGACGCCGATTTGGCCGCCGACCTCACACAGAACCTATTCCTATCGGTTTGGAGCAACAGCCATCAATGCCGAGAGCCCTACGCCGTGCGAGCCTGGATTTTCTCCATCGCCTACAATCTGCTCAAAAATCACTATCGCAGTGCGCATTATCAGGAAATCCTCACGCTTGAAATCGAATCCTGCTATGAGATGGCCGTGGAGGACAACACGCCCTTGCGGATTGATGACGAGATATTGAAAAACGCACTGCAAACGGAGCTGGAACATTTGAATGAGGCCGAGCAACTTTTGTTCGAGCTTCGCTTTTCGGAAGGATTATCCGTCCCTGAAATAGCACAAATCATGAACATTCCCGAAGGCACCGTCAAATCACGCCTTCACACGTTAACCTATAAATTACGACAAAAACTAACGAAATATGGAAACCTTTGATTCTCAACTGACAAGATTGGCCCAACAGCATACAATAGAAACCGGGGAAAAACTCAGCCCCGTTCAGAATCCACGCCGTCGACCCACCTCCCTACAATGGCTCGCCATACCTGCTGCCGCCGTGTTCGGACTTCTGATAGGTTTGTGGCTACCTTTCAGGTTCACCGTTCCAGCCAAGGACCCCAACACGATAGTGGTCAAGCACGACACCCTGTACCAGAAAATTGTGGACACGGTAATCGTGGAGAAGGAAACGGAAAAGTTGGTGGTGCAAAACAGACCTGCAGTAGGGCACGACACCAGCAAAAAAAACACCGAGTGTCGCCCGCCCATTGAAGGGAAGAACATTCGCGAGGACGGAATCCATTACAATATGTTATTCGCTTTCACGAAGTAGTGACGGTGTGCCACGTATCTACATTAGATTATTTATCCCCGTTCATTCAAAAATCTTGAATTTTCCAAGGTGCCACTTCTGCAGGCGGTATTGGATGGAGGTCCAAAGCACGCCCCAGCCGTACTTGGAGCTGCGGCGGAAGTTAATGGAAGAAGCTTCGGGGAAATATTTCGTCGGGCAGGTGATTTCAGCGATTTCATAGCCGGCGTAAAAAATTTGCGCGAGCATCTGGTTGTCGAAAACGAAGTCGTCGGAGTTGGCCTTATAGTTGATGTGGCGCAACACCTCGGCGGAGAAAGCGCGGTAGCCCGTGTGGTACTCCGACAATTTCTGGTGCATCAGGATGTTCTGGAATAGCGTGAGGCAGCGGTTGAATACATACTTGTACAGCGGCATTCCGCCCTTGCGTGCGCCCATGCCTAAAATGCGCGAACCCAACACTACGGGATATACATCGTTGACAATCAAATAGATCATTGATTCCAGTAATTTTGGGGTGTACTGGTAGTCGGGGTGTAGCATCACTACGATGTCGGCATTCAGTTCCAAGGCTTTGTTGTAGCACGATTTCTGGTTGCCACCATATCCCTTGTTGGATTCGTGCTTGATGATATGCCGTATTCCGAGTTGATGTGCCACCTCAACGGTTTCGTCGGTGGAGTGGTCGTCAACCAAGATGACGTCGTCCACGATGTCCATCGGGATTTCACGATATGTCTTTTCCAAAGTTTGTGCTGCGTTGTAGGCGGGCAGCACCACACATATCTTATTGTTTTTAAGCATTGTTCCTATTTTTTACAAAAGAGCGCAAACATACTAAAATTTCTGTTTTTGAAAACCATTTTTTATGTATATTTGCCAATTCTTAAAAAGCAGTTTCATGAAGAAAATCATACTTTCTCTATCCTTTTTGTTTTTAGTCGCAATCACCCTATGGGCACAAGACACGACGCAAGTGCGCCAATATATCCGCGACCTTTCCTCTAAGGAAATGCACGGGCGGGGCTACGCCTACAACGGAGACAGCATCGCTGCCGCCTACATAGCGGATCAATTCACTCGCATGGGCATCGAAAACCGCTATCTGCCCTACGGATTCTCAACATACGCTATGGAAGGTCCCGTGTCCGCAGTCCTCGACAAAAAAGCACTAATTCCATGGACCGATTATGCATTAGCGCCCTACTCTCCATCGGCAGATAGCACCTACCTGCTCTTGCCCATCACCCCCACCATCTTGATGAACGAAAAGGCGCTCTCCACTTTCCAAAAGAAACACGCCCAGGTCCTACCGCATGCGCTGCTCTACATCGACATGACCCGCGCAGAAGGTGACCCTGCCGACATCACCCGCTGGCTGCAAAAGTTGAGATTGAATCCGATTATTGCCGCCCGTGGTTTCGTGCTCGGCGTCAAAGATATTCCAGTATGGTCGTTCAACTATGCCCGGAAGACCTTCCCCTATATATTAGCGTATGTAAAAGCAGACCTCATCCGCAAAAGCAGCAAGCAATTGCAGCTTTCGTACACCAATCGCTTTGATTACCACCCGACGCAAGACGTTATCGGCATTGTGCCCGGCACGAGCAACTCCGATAGTATCATCATCATTGGCGGGCACTACGACCATCTCGGACAGATGGGCGATGCCGTGCTTTTTCCAGGTGCGCACGACAACGCCTCCGGCACGGCCACCGTTCTGGACATGGCCAACTACTTCAAAGAGCACCCGCTCCCATATACCACCTACTTCGTGCTATTCAGTGGCGAAGAAGCGGGACTGCTGGGATCTTTTGCCTTCGTGGACAACCCGCCTGTCGATTTAAGCAAAGTGAAGTTCATGCTCAACCTTGACCTGCTTTGCGGTGGTGACGACGGCTTTACCGTGGTCAACTCCGATGGCGAAGGCACCAAGGATTTTTTCAACACCTTGGTTTCTATCAACGAGAAAGAGCACTTGGCGACGGCCGTGAAACCGCGCAAGAACACAGCCAACAGCGACCATTATCCTTTTTCGAAGAAAGGAGTGCCCGCCGTGTTCATCTATGTGATGGGCGGACATACAGGCGGCTACCACCAACCTGACGACACCAACGAAAACGCCTCTCTCTCTGCCTACCCCGGCATTTTCAAACTGCTGGTCAAAGGACTGGAAAGCATTCACTAATTTAACCAACCATGTCCACTCAACACCGCGTCATTCCAATTTTCATCCCACAGAAGGCCTGTCCCTACCGTTGCGTCTATTGCAATCAGTTTGCGATTGCCGCTCAGCGCCGTATCCCCCAGCCTGCGGAAGTGGACCATATCATCCGCGAGCACCTGTCCACCATGCCTGCCCATGCTGAAAAGCGCATCGCCTTCTTCGGAGGCAGCTTTACGGGCATGAGCATTGCCGAACAGAACCGTTACCTTGACATGGCGCAACCTTACCTCGCCGACGGCAGCGTGCAAGGCATTCAGCTCTCCACCCGCCCCGACTACATCAGTCCTGAAATATTGGACAACCTCAAAAGTCATGGCGTCATGCTCATTGAGTTGGGCGCCCAATCGCTCGACGATGAAATTCTGCAACGAGTCCACCGCGGACATACTGTAGAACAAGTAGCACGCGCCTCTGAGATGATTCTTCAAAGGGGATTCACACTCGGACTGCAGATGATGATTGGACTGCCTGGCGACAGCAAGGCAAAAGCGCTCAAGACCGCACAAATGATTGCAGACTTCGGGGCGACTTGCACCCGCATCTACCCCACACTCGTTGTAGACAACACCCCCTTGGCAGAATGGTACCGAAATGAGCAATACCAGCCGCTCACCTTAGAAGAAGCCATCGACTGGACCAAAGACATCTACCGTTTTTTTACGGATAAAAACATCACCGTCTTGCGGGTCGGACTGCACCCTTCCGAAGGACTGCTGTCGGGCAAAGACTATCTGGCAGGACCATTCCATGTCTCTTTCAAAGAATTAGTGCTTACAGCTATCTGGCACGACAGCATACAGCAAAAAATACTCGAAGAAGGACATGAAGACATCGTCATAGAAGTACCAGCAAACGAAATCAACCATGCGGTTGGTTATAGTTCTGCCAATCGAAAGGCATTCCCGAAAGTTTTCTTCAAGACAACAAATTAGATATGGCCTACTTCTACAAAGGCCACAAATACGAAAAATCATCTATTGCATCTATCAACAAGTCCTAACGACGGTCCTATCTTTTGAGCAAGTCAAAGACAGTCTTCACCGGATTGAAGGTTTCAATGGGGACTTCCACGAAGATGGTAATCCAATCGCTCATCGCGCCATTCCAAAGTCCTGGAAGTTCTTGCGCCTTCAAAGTTCTATCACCGTATGATTTCGAAGAGATAAATCCAGTCTCAGGATCCACATAATCAAGCAGATCGAACTTTTCACCCTTGTAATTTTTCAGTCCGCAAACCATATCCACGGGATTGAAGTGGGTAGCATGAGTCATGATGTCCATCTGTTCCGAATCCTGCTTATTGATTTGGGATGACTCCACGATTTGCAAAGAAGCATTATCATCGGCATCCATCACCCAGAACGGGCCGCCACCAGGTTCGCCTTCGTTTTTCACCATGCCACAAATGCGGATAGGACGGTTCAAACGCTCATGCAGTGTTTCTGGCGTAAAATCCTCCTCCATTGAAATCATCAATTCCGACTCGGCAAAGTCAAGCATCTCGCAAAGCATCATCGTATCCACATTGCCTTCGTCCAACTCGCGCAAGTAGGCGAATGTGCGCGACTGCAACTGCATCAAGTAAGATGCCAGCGCCTTCTTGTAGGTCACCGTCGGATCCACTCTATTTTCAGTGATAACATTGTCAATATTTTTCACAAAGACCACATCCGCATCCAAACGATTGAGATTATAAATCAGTGCGCCATGACCTGCCGGACGGAAAAGCAATCGGCCGTTCTCATCGCGGAAAGGGGTATTGTCCAATTCTGCCGCAACCGTATCCGTAGCGGGGTCTTGCACGGAAAAATCGATATGGTATTTCACCTTGTATTGTTGTTCATATAGCGGCACCATCTCCTCCAGCAACTTTTCAAAGCCAGCCTGATGTTGCGGAGAAACCGTGAAATGCAAGAAGCACACGCCCTTGTTCTGAGCATAGAGTGCCCCTTCCACCAGATGTTCTTCCACTGCAGTGCGAATCTTATCTTCATAACGGTGGAACAGCAAGAGTCCTTTCGGATTATTGCCATAATTAAGTCCTTCTGGATTCAGCAGATAGCTCACCACGCGTTTATAGTTATGCTGTCCCATTTCCGTGGCAATGTCATAACCATCCTTGGCGAGTGCCTCGGAAAGCGCCTCGTAAAATGGGAATTTCGGAAGTTTATCCAAGAAAGAGAGCGCCTTGGCTTCTATTTCAGGCGTATCTTCCGACAAATAGGAATAGAGTTCCTTAAACATGCGGGAGGCAGCGCCCGAAGCAGGCACGAACTTCACCACCTTTTTGTCCTGTAGCGCATCGTCATAATCGGCGACCAGCTCTTCCAACAGATCTGCATCCAACTGCACGATGCCGTCGCCAATCGTAGCGGCACGGTCCAATTGGGCAAAATCAAAACCTTTTTGAAAGTTTTCCAATTGTTGTTGAACATTATCCGGATTGCTGCCGCGTTGGCGCATATATTCCAAATCTTCAGAAGTAAAATTCATCATAGTCCTTAATTTTTGAGGTTGCAAATCTACAAAAAAAATGGAAACTATAGTTGCGACATTCTAAGATACCAGCGGGATCTCCTTAAAACGAAGTTGGAAGTGCGAAGGCGACCGTATTTCCTTTAATACGGCTTTGCCTCTGAAGGCAGATGGATAAAAGAATCGTCATTCAAATACAGCGTATCTATAAGGCCCGGCATATCGACAATAGCCACCTTCACACCACGAGATTGGAGTTTTTTCAATTCCTCATACGGTGGCAATTCAATATAGCAGGTACGGTCGCTATAGAACATGGCCGGCGCATTCAAAACATAACAATAAGAACTTGGCGCACCGTTAAAGCCATTCACATTAAATACCGTATAACCCTCAGGGACTTTATCCTTCCAAGATTGAAAGACCTTCTTATTTTCCTCTGCTATAGAAGGATAAGATTGATATAGAGAATTGTAATAATTCGGATAATTCAGTTGATAGAAGGCAGCCAACATTATGAAGATCACCGCCACCGATTCTTGCAGCCAACGGACAGAAAGCAACCTTTCCAATAGCGCCACGGCGAAATCCATTACGGCACCGATACACATGAAGCCAACCACACAAAGCACGAAAGTAAAAGAAGGCATTTTGGTTTGTGCAAAAGAGAAAAACAGGAACACAAACAGCACGCCTATGGCAAGAGACAGACGCGCCGTCCTGCTTTTCAAATTCTTAAACAACAAGAAAAGGCCGCCCAAAAGTATCACATAGGTGAGAATCGTTGCAAAATTCCATTGGAATCCAACCGTACATGGGTCATAACCCCGTCCGAAAAATTGCAAGGGCAAAATTTGCAGAAAATATAACAGTCCATTGTGATGCTCTTCCACTTCCGCACTCAAATGCTGAAAGTTATACAAAAATTCCTTGCGGGCAGAAACAGGAAACTCATGAAAAATATAGCATTGCCATGGCAGCGCGATCAAAAGAGTAACACCCAGTGCCACGAGCATATAGCCCAACTTCCACGATCTGAATTTAAGACCATTATTCGTCAATTCATAGACGCCCCAGAAAAAGAACACCAGCAGTCCGACCAGCCACTTGGTAAGAATGGCAGCGCCAGCAAAAGCGCCAATCAAGATCGACCACAACCACTTATGGTCAGAAGAATGATAAAATTCGAGCAAAGCCCAAAGCGAAGCGGTCACGAAAAAGACAAAGCAGACATCATTATGGTCCGTGCTCTCGATGCCGGCGACAAGTCGTATCAGGCACCAAGAAGAAGCCACAGCCACGGCCGTGCAGAAAGCCATACGTTCATTTTTCGTCAGCAGCTTAGCGATGCGGTAAGCGATTGGGACAAGCAACGCACAGAACAGTGCAGAAGGCAGTCGCAGCGACAGTTCAGAGACGCCGAAAATCTTGAAGCTGAGAGCGATAAACCAAAGAAATAGCGGTTGTTTGTGTAGCCAAACAGAAGCAATTAGCCAATTCGTATAATCATGATTGGGCAGAATCTCTTCGGGATAGAAAGAAGGGACAAACGGATGCTGCATACAACTTTTGGCCACCACGGCATGATATTGCTCGTCCCATAAATTCAGGAATGGGCACAAGCGTGCTGCAAACAAATAGACGCTAAATCCACCCAAAGTGAGCAGCAGAATCGCCCAATTCTGCTTGTCGCGTCGTTCCAACAGAATGGAGGCGAAAAGCAAAACAGAAGCAATGAGCAACCAAAAATATTGTTGGAATACCATTTGTCAATTTTAGAGCGCAAAGATACAAAAAAACAGGAGACGACACGCATCTCCTGTTCATCAGTCGGGGTGAGAAGACTCGAACTTCCGGCCTCTACGTCCCGAACGTAGCGCGCTACCAACTGCGCTACACCCCGCCGTTTTTTGAGGCCGCAAAAATACACTTTTTTTCAATAGGAATCACACCCCTATGTTTTTTTTTGAAAAAAGCGAGAAAAGGACTAAATTTGATTATTCTGCAAAACCTTCATCAACAAAAAAACGACTTGTCTCAAAAACATTTCTATTATTGATTTTTTTTATACTACTATTCCATTTTTTTATTATTTTTGCGACTGCTTCATTTTTTGGATAGAAGCATTTATTGTTTTGATAATTAGTAACATAAATTAATCTATAGTATGAAAAAAATCACCGACAACTCACTATTGAGTAAAATCACCATGCTGGCCAACGTTGTTGTCCTGCTTTTCTTCATTTTGACCATGGTCTTCCTGATGAATTTCGACAAAACCAACCTCAAGGTTGTTGAAGAAAGAGACACTTACGAAAAAGCATACGAAGGCTATGTTATGGCTCAACACCCATTGAAACAAGACAGTGCTGAAGTGGCATACTACACCGCAAAACTCGACTCCTTGCAACACCAAGCAGTAGCTAAAACGAAAGATGAAAAGTCAGCTCTGGCAGACGCCATTTCTACAACGAAAAATACCCTCAAGGAAAAAACAGACTTGATGGCAGAACATAAAGAAGAAATTAAAGATTTGGAAGCAATTTACAACCCACTTAAAGCAAAATGGGATGATTTGAATGCAGCTAATGATAAGACCAAGTCCAAATTCTGGGTAATGGCCATCATCACTATCGTTCTTTTCTTGCTCAAGACTTTATGCTTCGCACATTGGAACGCTAAAAACTCTAAGAACCTCCATGCTATCGCAAGTTGGATGGACAAAGGTATGCCTTCCTGGCTTTCTTACGTTGCTTGGTTCGTACCTGTTTACAATTTGCTCAAACCACTCTCCTTCTTCAAAGAAATTTGGGAAGAAACAGACTATGTTTTGGAAGACAAAGCTATCGTTACCGTACAAAAAGACAAATTAGTTGATAACTCCGGTCTCTATATGGGCATTTGGTGGGCTCTTCTCTTAATCAGTGTTTGGGTAATGAACTTCATCCTTTACAAGACCTTCTTCGCTGAAGGACCTCTCTTCGTTAAATCTAACCATAGCGCTATCGCCATTGCCGCTATCGTCATCATGATTATCTGCATGTTGGTAGAAACCTACTTGATCATCTCCTACAACAAGAAGAACAAGATGTTGGTTGACAACGAAGATAAATTCGAAATTGCTGAATAATTCATTCACATTCACCATAAAAAAACAGACGCCCAATGGGCGTCTGTTTTTTTTATGACAACTTCTCACATTTTGCCCCCCATAATTATCAATTATCAATTTGACTTTTTGGGAGTCGCTGTATAAACTTTAAACCATAAACTTTAAACTATTTTCCATCAAGTACGGCATTTGATTTCCGGAGTCCCTTGCTTGAAACTTGAAACCTGAAACCTTCCTCCTACCTTCGGCGACCATTAGGGTATCATCTTGTCTGGTTGGCCCATCTGTCTATAAAGTATCTGCAGATTGCCAATGACATTTTGATCGTCTGGAGAAAGAGCGTGGGCTTTGAGCAAACACTTTTCCGCTTGCTCCACATTGCCCTTCATGGCGTATGCAATCCCCATATTTTCCCAAGCACTGGAGAAAGAATCATCTATTGAAACCACCTTTTGGAACAAGGCAATAGCGTCATCCAGACGTTGAAATCCGCGACCTAGCACATTGCCCTTAATATTCATAGCAATAAGGTCATCGGGATTTTCCTCCAGTTTCTTATTGATAAAGTCAAGGGCCTCTTGCGGCTTGCCCTCATTGAGCAAATCCATAGCTTTATTCAATTCATTGGCGTGCAAAACATTAGATGTGATCTGCATATTCTCACGTGCAATAGCATTATTCGGATCTATCAAAGTAGCCGTATGGTATTCTTCATACGCCCCAGATTTATTATCGTCCATAAACATCAAATCGCCCATCAGCAAATGCGCATTCAAGGCGTATGGATCCAGCTGCATAGCTTTATTCAAATATTTATACGCATTCTGCTTGTCGCTTTCCTTATGACTTTTCTTCCACATCTGCAAATAACTGCCCCCTGCAGATATATTGCACTTGATACTGTTTTCGGAAGTATGCACATCTTTCAAGAAAAGCGTAAAGTCATCTTTCCAATCCAAATTACGAGAAATGGTTTTGGCGCCACACAACAAGGTAAGCAAGAACAAAGCGACAACGGAAAATTTCTGCAAGGATTCCGTTTTATTTACAGACACTCTATATAGAAGATAGCCTACCAGCAAAACGAAGCCCAAAGAGGGAATGAACACAAAACGTTCATTCATAAATGTTCCCAAGTTGAACAACAAATTGGATGTAATGGAAAAAGTAATCGCAAAGAACAACAGCGCATAGGAGGATATACTCTTCTTCTTCAATCCCTTAATAGCAATGAACGCTAACGCAAGGCAAGCCAAAACAATCACCCAAGTAAGCGGATTAGCAAAAGAGGAAATCTGCATTTTCCATGGATAGTAATCATGGGTGAGCGGATGAGGGAATATCAGCAGACGGAGGTAAATGCCCCATGTCAGCAACACGGTTGCAATTTCATCGGCTTTTGATGCATTCAAGAATGGATTGTTCAACACATTGTGCGTGGTATCTTCGGGCATAAAACCGCCAAGCACATGCGCACGAACCACAATGAAAATAATTGAAGCCGCAAGCATCGGCACCAAGGTCGCAACATAATCGCTTTTGCGTTTATTATCATTATGGTAAAAATAGATGGACAACGGCACTATCGCCAAGAAGGTGATGGCATTCTCTTTAGAGAACAAAGCAAACATCATAGCTGCAAAACTCAGCAGCAGATACCACCACTGATGTTTGTCAGCATATCTCAAGCTGCACCAAAGTGCTGCCATAGCCCCCAGCATAGCAAAAATCTCATCTCTGCCCTTCACATTAGCAACGGCTTCTGTGTGGATAGGATGTATAGCAAAAAGAACAGCAACTATAAACGGCAAAGATTGATACCACTTGCTGCCTTCGTATTTCTCAAACAACATGCGCATCACCACATATATCAGCAGACAGAGCAACGCATAATAGAGCATGTTGAACAAATGACTTATCAATGGCAAATTCGAATCCACAAAGTAGGCCTCATTTTCAGCATTGTGAAATTGGCGGAAATCATCGACATTGCCAATTTTGCTTTTGACATCCTTGCCGAAAAGCTGGACTTCTATCAGAAATGTCAATTGCGACATCGGGCGATAACGGCCACCAGCAACCAAAGAGTTCTCCGATCCAAAATAACCCGTGAATGAATCTTGTGTGAAAATCTCCTTTACACCTTTCCAACCGCCTTGGACAACGGATTTATTCTCCATCAAAACCATTCGGTCGTCCAGAGCATAGTTCAAAGAAAGGGTATCGCAATAAAAAAGCGCAACAAGGATAACAATTATCAATTGGTGGAGGCGACTGTTTTTCATAATATGACGCTTCGTATTTTCAACAATTTTTCAAGTAAAGGTTTTAATTCTGAAAGCGGTAACATGTTAGCGCCGTCAGAAAGAGCACTTGCCGGATCGGGATGTGTTTCCATAAAGAGACCGTCAAAGCCGACAGCCACACCAGCCTTGGCAATCGTCTCTATCAGGTCCGGACGACCGCCGGTCACGCCCTTCGATTGGTTGGGCTGCTGTAGGGAGTGCGTGCAGTCGAGCACGGCAGGGCAATGATTTTCCTGTAACGCCTTCACGCCGCGGAAATCGACCACCAAGTCCTGGTAGCCAAACGAGGTGCCGCGCTCCGTGACCATCACATGGTTGTTACCCGACTCGCGGACCTTCTCTACTGCGAAACGCATAGATTCAGGCGAGAGGAACTGTCCCTTTTTGATATTGATGTATTTGCCCGTCTTGGCAGCGGCCACCAGCAAGTCCGTCTGGCGGCAGAGGAAGGCTGGGATTTGCAAGACATCAGCCACTTGCGCTGCCCATTCGGCTTCTTCCTCCGTGTGGATATCCGTCACGATGGGCAGGTCGTATTCTGTTTTCACTTTTTTCAAAACCGCCAAGGCCTCTTCATTTCCGATGCCGGTGAACGAGCGCAGCGAAGAGCGGTTTGCCTTTTTATATGACGCTTTGAAAAGATACGGGATATCTAATTCTTCACAAATCGCCTTGATTTCGCGAGCAATGCGCAAAGTAATTTCCTCGCCTTCCACCACACAGGGGCCGGCAATCAGGAAAAAGTTCCGTTGGTTTTCAAATGCTATCATACCTTTTCATAAATAAATGTAGAGACGCACAGGTTGTGCGTCTCTACAAAATAAATGGTGATAATTATTTTCTATGACGTTTTTTACGATCCAATTCTGCAGGTTCGATGGCCATGAAATCGCCGTGCAATTGTGCGGCAACGCCTTCCGTCTTGTGTTCTTCAGGATGATTGTCGCAGGTGTTTTCCACATAGTCCGTAGGTTCGGTGTAAGTGGTGATGACGCCTTCGTAGTTACGCAGAATAACGCGGTTCGGGCTTTGGGAAATCATATACTGCGGCATCACAGGAATCTTACCGCCACCGCCAGGAGCATCCACTACGAAAGTAGGAACGCAGAAGCCGGAAGTGTGGCCGCGGAGGCTTTCCATAATTTCAATACCCTTGGAAACTGGGGTACGGAAATGTTCGAGACCCATAGAGAGGTCGCATTGATAGATGTAGTACGGACGAACACGCATTTTGACGAGGTTGTGAACGAGGTCCATCATGATCTTAGGATCATCGTTTACACCGCGCAACAAAACGGTTTGGTTGCCCAATGGAACACCGGCGTCGGCCAATCTTGCGCAAGCAGCAGCAGACTCAGGAGTAACTTCATTGGAGTGGTTGAAGTGGGTATTGATCCAAATCGGATGATATTTCTTCAACATATTGCAGAGTTCGGGTGTGATACGCTGCGGGCAAACCACCGGCGTACGGGTACCGAGACGAATGATTTCAACGTGAGGAATAGCTCTCAGTCTTTGGATGATGGATTCGAGCATTTCGTCGCCAACCATCAAAGCGTCGCCACCGGAAAGGAGGACGTCGCGTACTTGCGGAGTGCGTGCGATGTAGTCGATAGCGGCTTGGATACGATCCTGTGTGGATTCGCAGTCGTGTTGGCCGGCAAATCTTCTGCGAGTACAGTGACGGCAGTACATAGAGCACATATCAGTGATGAGGAAGAGAACTCTATCCGGATAACGATGGGTCAAACCAGGAACTGGGGAGTCTTCATCTTCGTGAAGCGGATCCAAAAGGTCAGCTGCGGATTGATGAACTTCGGCTGCGGTCGGGATAGCCTGACGACGAACCGGGCATTTCGGATTGTTAGGATCAATCAAACTCAAGTAGTACGGAGTGATAGCCATACGGAGGGTTTGCAAGGATTTTGCAACGCCTTCTTCTTCTGCAGGCGTAAGTTTGATGTATTTTTTCAATTCATCCAAGGTCTCTACTCTATTGCGGACCTGCCATCTCCAATCGTTCCATTCTGCATCGGTAACATTGGGAAATAATTCTTTTCTTCTGCTAGGCATATTGTATTGTTTTATTGTTTTTATAGATAATTTGAAATTCTATTTTAGGGGCGCAAAGATACAAAAAATAGTGATGTGTATGCAGAGAATTTCGAAGCGGTTTTATGCCCATCAACTATTCCTTCGGTGCCCGAATTCCTCGGACAGGAGCACCTAGTTCTTTTTCCAGTTTCATAAGCTGCATATGATATTTATTCTGAATGTTTTTCTCAGGGGCATAGTTCAAATCTATCCAATTTTTTGGAAAATAACACTTATTGCCTGAAAAAAGATATTCTCCCAAGCCAATGTACTCATAGCTATCATCCAGAATCTCGATATTAGTTTTCAGTAAACGCATCGTATATTTATCACCCACTTGAACCTTAGGTGTCTCCACCCCAATTTTAGGAGAAATGATTATCGGCATCGTGATATTATTCTCGAAATCCGTATTCACACGAATATCATACCAGCCGCCATCAGAACGGCTATGTTTCAATATCGGGAGTTCTTCAGGATTCTTATTCAAATCATTTTTATTCTTAGACAATACAATAAAATAATGTCTTGGTGTCGAGTCGATTTTCACGATATAGTAATCCTCATATTTTGAAAAATCCGAATAGAGCAGATATCTTTCTCTAACCAGCATAAAGGAGTCTAGCCCCGACTTCCAACTTTGTCGAATTTCCTCAGCCGTTTTGCCTGCGGCAATCTGCTTGCGCAGCTGGTCTGTACCTGCCAACTTGTCAAAGAAAGAAGCATTGGTGAAAAAATTCTCCTTGTTGGGACACAAACGATAGGCATTCAACAGGTAATCCAACTGCAACTGATTGTCGCCCTTACGAAGTCCCTCTTTGGCGATTTCCGTCAATTGGAATCCTTTACAGGTTTGGTTTTTGCAAGGAGGATTTTCAGAAACGCCCGGAATGGGTTTCGGAGTAAAAGTATAATCGCCTTCTTGGAATGACGGAGAACCATAGATTTCAAACGGTGTGGATGTGCCACGACCGATACTGATGTTCGTGCCTTCAAAAAAGCACAACGAGGGATATAAGTAGATGGACTCTTCCGTTGGCAGGTTAGGAGAAGGAGCCACGGGAAGTGCATATCTCGTGTCATGATTGTAGAATGCGATAGGAATAACCGTCAAGTCGCAATGAGCGCCATTGGCCAGCCAGCCTTCGCTATTGATCATCTGGGCATACTCCCCTATCGTCATGCCATAGACAACCGGCACGGGATGCATACCCACGAAAGAACGGTACTTGGGTTCCAGCACCGGGCCATCTACAAAATAGCCATTGGGATTGGGACGGTCCAGAACGACCACTTGCACATGGTTCTCGGCGGCGGCCTCCATCACATAGTGCAATGTAGAAATGTAGGTGTAAAAACGGCAGCCCACATCTTGGAGGTCGAAGACAACGACATCCAAATCTTTCATCTGCTCAGGAAGTGGTTTCTTATTATTGCCATAAAGCGAAATGATGGGCAGTCCTGTTCGGGGATCCGTAGAAGAAGCGATATGGGCGCCCGCCTCAGCTTTCCCACGGAAGCCGTGCTCAGGGCAAAAGATTTTCTTCACATTGATTTGATAAGAGAGCAGCGTATCGACCAAATGCGTTTGGTCAACCAGGGAAGTCTGATTGGCGCATACAGCCACACGCTTGCCTTGTAGCAAAGACAGATATTTATCCACCTGACAAGCACCGGGGCGCTGAGCGTCCAAAGCAGAAATACCACACATCAATGCTAACACCAATAAAAAAATCCTAATATTGTTCTTCATAATTACATCAACTAATCAGCTTACATCACTCATCATGCTGTTCACCGTTCACTGTTCACCGAGACACGGTATTGATAAAAAAAAACTACCCGATGTTACTCGGGGAGTGCGACATATGTTAAAAAGACGGATTATTTTTGGATAGCCATCTTCTTGGTTAACTGAGCATTCTTGAAGGTCAAGGTGTAGTAGTAAACGCCAGCTGCCATATTGGAAGTATTGAGTTCAATTTGGTTTTGACCCATGGAAGCGCTTTGAGTTTCGGTGTAGAGCAATTGGCCCATAGCAGAGTAAACATTCAAAGTAGCTGTTCCGAAGTCAGGAACCAAATAAGTGATGATCGTAGAATTAGATGCTGGGTTAGGAACATTCTGATTCAAGACCACACCCTTTTCAGACTCATAAGAATGAACATCCAATGAAGAGCATGAAATCACACGTTTGGTGTCATTACTATTATCCTTATCCAAATCCACAACAGCATAAATTGCAAATTGGCAGTAGTAAACATTTTCAGGAATCACGAAGCCATGTTGGAATTCGTAATCGATGGTAGCACCTGGAGCAATAGGTGTTGAGACATGTTCTATTACCGTATCTTGAACATTACCCACAGCCATAATACACATCACATCGTATTCTGGAATTGGGGAATAGCTGTTGTTTTGCAAAGTAGCGATTGGATGAATGCTATCACCGAAGCGGAGACATTCGCCCGGATGAGCAATGGTATCGGTAAATGAATACGGATATTGAATAGCATTAACTGCCAAATCAGGAAGACCGTATCCAATGTTGATATCATCAATGCTCGGGTCAATTCTATATTTCTGTTTCGTCATCTTGAAACGAACACGACCCACTTCATCGTAGCCAGTCAATGGGGAAACATGTTTTGTCCAAGGATCTGTAACGAACGTTTGTCCGCCATCTGCCTTAGTCAATGTATCCATAGGCATGAAGTAGTTACCGGAGCCCACTTCAATTGTCATTTCAAAATCGGAGTTAGACGGTCCCATAAAGAACTTGTAGAATTCAACTTCTACTGGGTAACCATTCTGATAGTGCAGGTTCAAACAACGAGAAGTCAAGGTTGTCCAAGCAGGATTGTTCGCATTATAGTTGCTGTTAACGCCTTTCACAGTGGCATATCTACCAAATTGTTCCGTTGGCAAACCGATTTGACTATGATCATGGTCTGGACCACCATTATTGACGGCGTTTGGACTTGCGCCTTGGGCAACCATCCATTGATAGCTTGCGGATGAACCTTCCACCTCCCAATCGGTGGTGAAATGCAATTCATCAGTACCTGTATTTTGGTCACAGTTATCAAAGAACGGCAAAGAAATATAGTTATTCAATATTGAAGTTGAAGCCGTTGTCGTCATCACATTGTTGGTGAGGTATTCATCCCCATTGTAAGTAACCGAGGTGCTAATATTGTAGTTACCGATACCACTCAAATCAACGCCATCCAAAACGACCGTAGTTTCTTCACCTGGTTGGAGAGAACCAGAAACCAAAGAAGTGGTGTATGTTCCTGGTGCGATACCAGTTACCGTAGCAGTGACGGTTAATGGATTGGTAACAGAGAAGGATTGTGCTATAGAGCCGTAGTTCTTAACGATAACGCGGATGCGGCCGTTGGTATCAGGACAAATGCTGCCAACTGGGTGCAAGTAATTGACAATACCGATGTCGGTGCCCATTGGAGGAGACAAGAGCACTGCGTAATCTTCTGTTTCACCAGCATAGTTGTAAGTATTGCAAGCACTCGTGAAGTTACCCGCAGCACAAATGACACGCATACGAGTCAAGCCCAACGAAGCACTAGTCGGAATGGAGATGCTGGTAGAGGTGGTTGCATTGGCTGCAGCATTGGAGATGGCACCAGAGGTGAACACCTGTTCTGAAGTTTCAAAGGAACCATTTCTGTCGTAGTCGATATAGACCGTCTTATAAACCGTAGTTGCCGTAGCAGTGGTAAATGAATGGGTAATATCCATATTGTAGGTTTGGCCCAAAACAAGTTCTGCTGGAGCAACTGTTTCTGTGTAGTCCGTGTATAAGCCATCGTTTGGTGTCGGATCATAGTTCAAGAACGGAGTTCCTGGACCATTGTTGATGCCGGCGAAAGTGACATTAGAAATATCAGCACCCGTTGCCAAAGACAATGGACGAGAGATACATGGATCTTCCTTGCTGACCGACATAGTCAGGGTATCGTTGCCATGATAGCTATCGTTAGATAAATCCGTATAAGCTTTGAACGGAGTATTGAAGTAAACACCAGACAAGTCACAAGGAGTAGTGAAAGTAACCGTAGCGGTTGCACCGGCAGCCAAACTTGAATGCGTTTGTGTAACGGCAGGGTTGTTATCCAACTGATAAGCAACAGGGATATTCGTTGCGGTTTGAGAGCCGAAGTTCTTAATAACCACTTGCACTTGTTCCGTAGCAGTGAAGTTGTTATCTTGTGCAACAGGCGTATTGATTGCAATAACACCAACATCGTGTTGAGGAATAGAAGTATTCACTGTAATCGTACCCTTAGGTGATTCGCAAGCGTGGTTGATCTTAAATTTCGTATTCCAACGATAGTTTTGAACAGCGAAGGAAATGGAACCGGTAATGTCGGTATTTTGTGCCTTATACAAAACTTTCTTTTGAATAGAAGTATTGTAGAACTTAGGAACAGGGTTAATACCATTATTTGTAACGCAGCTTGCAGAACCGCAGTTGTGTTCGACATAGAGATAAAGAGCACCACCCGTGTAATCGAAACCGCCAGGAATTGGAATTGCCAACCAACCGACTTGATCGAAGGCTAATTCACCATCGAAAATCTTCGTGGCAGCCGCAGTTTCTGAAGACCAGTTCACAGATGCAGAAGTTGCCGTTGTAATTTGAGCCACATCAGGACCATTTGCCATCCACATTTGAACAGGGATAGAAGAACCGCTGGTGTTTGCCGTTTGAACATATACGAACATCGTATCGATGGTACCCGCATAATCACCCATTTCGCTTGCGGAATAGAGGATTTTGCCATAAGAGTGACCGTTCGTGAAAGTAAACGGATAAGAATAGGAAGTAGTACCTGTACCTATTTGCAAGAGGTTCTCGAAGTCAGGATCTTCAATACGACCAGAATAGTAATATGTTGTAGAAGCATACAAAGGATCTGTCACAAAGGAAGTACCTTGTGCAAACGGTTCAGTAGAACTTGCATTTTGATAGAAGTAGTAGTAATCCAAAACATTGCTATTCGGCGTCACAGTGTAAGGAGCACCATAAGGCGCATGGAGGGTCAGGTTCTGTGGAGCAACTGGATTTGCAGGAATGAACAATTGACCCGTAATGGTATCGTTGCCTCTGTAAACGCCCATGTTAGCATTGGCTGGGTTACTATAAATAGTATAGGTATAAGTATTATTCTGAGTAGCAGAACCGATGTTGATACCATTTGCGAAAGTAACATTTTCACTCATGGATGAAATCGGGGTAGATATCGTGGTAGTACCGTTAGCAGTATTCGTACCTGTAAAGTTTGCTGTCAAATTGAAGGTGCCAGCCGGGATAGTCGTGGCGGCCGTATCCGTATTGCCAACATTAACTTGAATTTGAGGTGAGTTAGCAATACCGCATTGATAAGAGGTAGGATATACCAAAGCATTCGTGCTCAAGTCATATTGCGGTGTGAACACATTAATATTCACACGAATACGCTTGGTTTCGCAGTTGCTGGTTTGAGTCTTACCTGACACCCAATAAGAAACTGTATCATACAACGCCGGTGTAGTATATGTAGGCGCAGCTGTTGTAGATGTGAAGAACGGCGTAGCATCATTTTCACCATTATAGAAATAGTAAATAGTGATGTTGGATGGACGATCTTGCGGCTGTAAAATAGTGAACGGTTGTGTATAAGCGCCCACATAGTCAATTACAGCAGGAACATGAGCAGTATAGGTAGAGTTCAATGTACCCGTAATGGTGTCGTTGCCTCTGTAAACAATGGCTTCATTGTTCATGGTCGTATAGATCGTATAGTTGTATGCCACGTTGGCAGTCGGTGCAGAAAGGTTAATCGGAGCTGTGAAGGTAACCACCTTAACTTCTTCCGGTGCGAATGCTTCATCTACAGTATGTGAAATCGTAGTGCCATTGAATGTTGCATGAACAACAACTTTGTTAGCAGGAACAGATTGGTTCAAGAGGTTCTTAATTTTAACTTGAATATGTTCGGCATCGCCAATAGCACAACCATCCGTCGGGTAAACCAATTCTTGAGTTTCAACATCATAAGTAGGAATGTCAGGAACATGGATAGCAACGGGAACCTTTTCACTACCGCATTCCAAATTAGCAATATTGAAACGCATATTCAAACGTTTGGTGAAGTTGGAATAGTTGCCCGTCAGGTTCGTAGGTGCATTGCCATTCTTATATTGTACATAACCGTTAGAAACCGTAGTCATTTGGAAAACAGGATAACTTGCAGCACCAGATACATAAATGCCGCAGTTGTTACATTGAGAACCCGTGCCCGTGCAGTAATCGGCGCAATTGGTTTCTGTCAAAACTTCCAAATTACCATTCTGATAATCAAATGGATTTTGCAAATCGAAGTAGTACCAGCCAGATTGTCCGAAGTAAACTTGATCATCTACCACCAAGGTAGCGCCTTGCGTTTCGCTGTTCCAATCAATAGCAGCGGTGGTTGGGAATGTTGCCAAAGAAGATTCCTTCAGATAAATCTTAATAGGAATACCGGCTTGAGCAGAAGCGTTAGACGGAGTAGTAACATAAAGCGCCAATTTGGTGATCGGACCATGCGCACCAATTTCATCTTCTGTGTACAAGATACGACCTCTTGAATAGCCAGAAGTGAACACGAATGGTTGTGTGCCCGTTTGGGTACCTGTACCGACAATCGTATCAAAAATGAAACCAGGGTTAGCATTTGCATAGAACACCGTATCGAAGAAAATAACCGGTGTTGTAAAGTGCTCCGTATAGCCTAACAATTCCCAAGATTCATATCCTGTACTTGCATACCAGCCGATAACGCCTTCGCTGATCGTAGCAGGCAATTGCGCATGCAAAGTGCCAGAAGTTGAATACGGGATATTGACTGGAGAAGTAACAATAGGAGTTGCGGATTTGCCACGAGAAATGATATTCAAATGCAAAGTATCGTTGTATTGCAAACGGTCTTGTGCCAACTTTGTAACCCAAACACGAATGTCATAGTTGGCATCTACATCAACTGCATTGTTGGTAAAGTCATAATCCGTATTGAATACGAAAGTCATAGTTTGATGGCTTGGCAAAGTTTCTGTCAGCGTTTGAGAAACGGCTGCTTGGTTATTAATAGAATAATGAAGCACAGCACCTGGCAGAATATCGCTGGAACCATTGTTGGCAAGGCCAATTGTGATTTGTTCATGACCAAGGTCACAACGTGAAGTAGGATTTTGAAGATCCAAAATGGCGAAATCGTGAACAAAAGGCGTATCTACCACTGCACCCAACATAAAACGGCCGGTCGTTTGCGGGGTATAAGTACCATTTGTTTCCAAATAGTAGAATGCGGAATCACGCAACGGGGACTCAACTTGAGCACAGAGATAATCGCCGTTAGAAAGCATTTCGATACCAACGTAGAATTCATTCGGCATATTGGTAACTGCAAAGTTGTTAATTGGAATCGTATTCCATGCATAGCGTTGCAAACTATTGAAGTCAATAATATCAGAAGTTGCAACGATATCGCCATTGGCATTAGATACAAATGCGCGGAAGCCATTCGTTGGGTTTGCAATATAACTTTGATCGTAGTAATAACGAACTGCCTTCACGGCCAATTCCTCATTCGTCTTATAACGAACACAAGGACGAATCACAGCATTATAATCACCAATCTTCAAAGTAGCGGCTGCAGTATCTGCGTATGCCACAACATCTGTAGTGGTAACCATGCGCCAATTGCAAGTGTTATTGCCATTGTTTTGGTCATTGCGAGCGCTAACTTGAACATTCTTAACTTCATTAACATTGTAAAAATGATCATCAAAAGTAATCAATGTTTCAGCACCGCTTGCCAAAGAAGGAATAGTAACGGTATCTCTATACGTTTCAGCAGCGCCAGCAACCGTCAAATAAATATTGGCATTCGTTTGAGTTTGGCGACCTTCATTTCTAACCAAGGCGTTCACCACATTGCGCATACCATATTGAGAAGGTGTTTCACCTTGTGCATAAATATTTGTAACAGCCAAGTCATTGTCATAAAGGTTTCTCAAACGGATACGGTCAATGTTGATATTGTTACCGGCTCTTGAACGAGCATCAAATGCGATATAAACACAACCGGAAGAAACATAGTTGGACAAATCATAGGTGAACAATGTCCATTGTGGTGTAGTAGCAGAAGCAGAATAACGTTTTACCAAAGAAGCGGTTTGGCCTTGCGGGGTCAATGCGGTAAAGGTTTGACCGCCATCGGTAGAAATCTTAACGGTAACACCTTCTGTAGCATAGGTGCTGGACGAGTAACCGTTATCTTGTGCAAACCACATTTCCAAAACAGGGTTAACAGAACCCGTCAAAACGACCACCGGCATGATAGCACGAGATTCTGTAGTATCGCTCAAAGAACGAGCATTGAAGAACAAACGACCTGTACCATATACCGGAGCAATAGCCCGAGCGATACCTGTACCTTCTTGGAATGACCAGTTACCAGCACCAGCAAGTTGTTCGATAGTCCAAGTTTGCTGCGTGCCAGCGCTGAAGTTTTCTTCATATTCTGGAATAGCTGCTTCCAATACGAAGTTGGTTCTTAAAGTATCGTTCAAATAGTTGTCATCGCCAGTTGTACGAATGATGAAAGTAAAATCGATATTTTGGTTAACGGGAACACTCACGTTGTTCGCCACAACTTGTGACATGGTGCCCAAAATTGGAATAGTACCACTGTTAACATTAACGGTTTGGTTCAAGTTCAATGCAGTAGAATGAACAGATACGGTAGCATGATGGTTTGCGAAGGAAAGTGCTTCAGCACCCTTATTGGCGATGCTAACGGTAATGTTGTATGTACCTTGTGGACAAGTACCAGAAGCAGGATTCGTCATTGCAACGATAGAAGCATCCGTTGCAGAAATTTGATTTGCATAGGCACCCATGTGGGTCAAGCTCAAACGAGCAATATTGCGAATATCCGTTGTGACCTGAGTTGCTCTCGGGCATTCCAAACCAGTAAAGTCCGTCGGCAGCAAACTTTGTGTCGGATCCGTCATCGGCGGAAGCAAACTGATGTTGTTGGTTGCACCCGTTTCAGCAGTTTGAAATTCCGAAATAGAGTTACGAGCAACCGTCTTGTATGCAATAACGCCAGAACCGGAAATCAAATCGTTATAGGAACCCGTCACGGAAGAGGTGCCGGCCAAATACAATGGGAAGTCGGTATTATCCGCGCAGTTGCTATTATTATAAAGAATATTATTATCTAAATATGTATTATTATTATTTTGAATATAAAGAGCGGCCGTATTGCTGTACGGAGCATCAGCCTTAGCGTAAATACTATTGTTGATCACCTTCAAAAGGTTACTGCTTTCAATCTTCATAGCATAGGAAGCGGTTGCCGTAATCGGGTGAAGGATAATTTCATTATTGTAAACATAACCCGTGAGAGCCGTTGTAGAGGAGCTGTTGGCAACTACAACACCGAAGTTGGAATTGCCCACTTTCACATGGTTATTGCGAATGAAGAAGTCGGCCAAAGTAGCATATCTCAAATAGATACCGTATTCAGCATCATAGGTGCTATCAATCGTGTTACCATTGATATCCGGACCCACTGCATAGTCAACATAGATGCCCGTGAAGTTCTGGTGGCTGCTCATGTTGTATTGCGTGATGTGGTTGTTTTGGACAATCGGATTGGTATAGTAAGTGTAGATGGCTCTATAACAAGAACTGATGTTGCTGTTGATAATCTTAATGTCGTTTTTGCGAGTGTTAGAACCATAGTAATAAACGCCATAGTTACCGCCTGTTATCGTACAGTTACGAATTTCAATCGTATCCGGAACCGTATTTGCAGCCACTGCACGACCCAATGCGAAACTGGTGTTGGCTGTACTGTTCGTAGGATAAGCGGTAATCTTACAGCCATCAAACAAAATGTTGCTGGAGCCATTGCCTCGGAGGACGACACCTCTTGATACCGCAGAGTTATTACCTTGCAATGTCAGATTCTTAAAGATGAAGTTATTGACATTCATCAAAGTAACCGCGCCATACACATTGGTGTTGGTATCTACATGGTTATTGGTTACAATAACACTGTTGACATTATCACCTTGGAAAGTAATGGTATTCACAGCAGATTGTCCGATATAGTTTGCACGGAAATCAAAACCTTGGTATGTGCCCGGTCTGAAATGGAACGTGACCGGACCATTGATACCGCAGAAGTTCAAACTTGCCTTAACGGCTTCCATATCTGCGAAATCCGGATTTGTGCCACCCACCGTGTAGTCGCCATGTAAAATGCTATCACAAGAATATGCCGTAATATGCAAAGTGTCATTCTGATGATAGCCATCAACTTGGCCATTACGACTGTTAACATAAATCGTTATGTAGTTATAGCCATGCGTTGGCGAAAAAGTGCCCAAATCCAATTGGCCTCTCTCGTCAAAACACAATGAGCCTGTCCAAGAATGCGTTGAGTTATGCGTAACCACATGGTTTTCATTTTCCACCTTAAGGGTTACATTCAAGGCCGTTTGATAGGCACTATTGGGTGAATGCTCTGCATCACTCTTATTTTGGAAATGCAAGGTCAACGGTTGTGCCACTCCGGTGATCAAGCAATGTGGGAACTGCGCTTCTGTCAATGCCTGATCCAAAGCGCAGTCATTATTGCGGATATTCGTCTGATCGTGCCATGCGATCATCACCGTATCCAATCGACTCTCACTGCCATGGACATCTTGAACGTAGATATGATAACGGATAGTATCATAATAACAAATCGTTGGAAGGTCCCATGTGGCCGTGACAGAATGACCCGTAGATGCCAAGTTATTAGTAACAATCGTATTGGGAACCGTTGTCATCGGTTGGCTATTGACTTGATACGAGAACTGCAAAGAGTTCAAATTCAAAGTATCGTTATCAGCAATCGTTGCATGGATAGTGTACGGTCCAATATTGTTGCGCATCAAGTTGTTCTTATTCAAATAAATCGGGGCCGTTAATGTAATCGTTGGATGCTCCAATTCGCAATTGGAAAGGATAACTTGGAGGTTATCCAGATACCATCCGGCACGAGCTTCCGTTCCAGCTGATAACGGGGCAGTTTTGTTAACACGGAATTGGAGTTTGAAATGGGTAGCACCCGGACGCACAACAAAAGATGTTAGGTCAAAGTACTCGTGTTTCCACCATGCGTTAGTTGGCGTAACGGACATGCTACTGGACTGCCATGTGGAATAGCAGTTGTCATTGAATTTACCAGCCGTAAAAGAACCTTCGCCGAAATAGACAGGGCTCGGGGTTGTAAAACTCAATTGTTGCCAAGCACCCCAAGCTAATTCACCTTCTTCATCATAACCAGTGGCGACAGCGTAATAGATAGTGGCATTATCCAACTGATTCACCTTACAAATCTGGTCAAATGCGAAATAAACATGATTCACGCCATTGACTTCACTGCTGGTCAATGGAATGGCGTCCGTTGTAGCAGTGGAGTTTCCCGATTGAACGTAAATCGGAGAATGGTAAGAATTCGGATGGGATACAGAAAGGTCACCTGTGACTTGCCAGTCCGTACCATGGGCAATACCGGATGTCAACGTAATAGTTGACCCGTCAAAATTTTCGTAAAAGGTAGTAGCCGTATCCATGAGCTGAGCAAACAGCATTGCCGGCAACCACAACACGATGAAAAGGAGTAAACTTTTTTTCATTTTTTTGTATGTTTTATATTATTATTTCAAAAATTATATATAAATCTAATATACCAAAAATAAGCCGCCAAAAATACAAAAAATTTCTTTTGGCAGTACGATTTTTGAAATTAAAATGAAATGAAAATTTATGCCTGTTCCTGATAGCTTTGCATCAGGCGCTCGCACTCCTCTATAGAGGTAGCTGCCATGAGCTGCAATCGGGTGGATTTGAAGTTGACAATACCCTTAAAATAGCCGGCATATTGCGAGCGCATTTCCAAGACGGCACGTCGCTCGCCTTTTTCTTGTTCAGCGGCATGCAACTGCTGCACCACTGCTGCCACCCGCTCGGCGTAAGTCGGCAACACCACGTCCCGACCGGCCAGTTTGTCTTTTATCTGTTGAAATATCCACGGGTTCCCGATAGCCGCCCGCCCCACCATAACGGCATCCACACCATACTGTTTCTTGCACTCGATAGCCTTTTCAGCACTCGTAATATCGCCATTGCCAATCACTGGAATCGACATGCGGGGATTGTTTTTCACTTCGCCAATCAGCGACCAATCCGCCTCGCCGCTATACATCTGGGCACGGGTTCTCCCATGAATGGCAATGGCCTGAATGCCGATGTCCTGCAATCGTTCGGCCACTTCAACGATGGGTTTATTACTACTATCCCACCCCAACCGCGTTTTCACCGTCACCGGCAGATTCACCGATTTAACAACAGCAGAGGTAAGCGCAACCATCTTCGGAATGTCCTGCAATATGGCAGAGCCAGCACCCTTAGAAACAATCTTTTTCACGGGGCAGCCCCAGTTGATATCGATAAAGTCCGGATTTCCTTCGGCGGCTATCTGCGCAGCCGCGACCAGGGATTGCTCGTCATGACCAAAGATTTGAACCCCAAACGGCCTTTCCGATTCCGCAAATTGCATTTTCCGGATACTTTTTTCCACCACCCGCGACAAAGCATCGGACGAAACAAACTCCGATATGAGCACGTCTGCCCCTTTCTGTTTGCAAATCAAACGAAAAGCCTGGTCTGTAACACCTTCCATTGGAGCCAAATAGACCGGAAAATCAATAGACTGTAAGATATCTTTTACACGCATAATTCAAAAGCGCAAAAATAAGTTTTTCCATCTACTCCCGCGCTATTTCTTAAAAAAATTAAAAAAATATTGGCAATAGCAAATTTTGATGTATTTTTGCAAACTTCATATTGAAATTATTAAAACTACACTCTTATGAAAAAATTATTTATTTTACTCGCAATTGTATGTGCTGGCACAGCACTTTCAGCACAAAAAGTCCAAGAATCCGTCATCGATTTTGGCAAGCAACAAGTTCCCGGTTATTTAGTTAACATTCAAAACGCAAGCGTCGATTTAGTTGAATCTGCTTTCAAAGAGAAACTCGAAAAAGAGTATGGGTTGAAAGGCACCAAAGAAAGCGGTTTCCGCGCCTACATCAACCAAAACCTCAAATACATCGGACCCGACAACTATGACATCTATTTCACTGTTGGCGAATTCGGCAAGAAAAAGAACAAAACCACACAACTTACCGTTATTGTAAGCACAGGTAACATGAATGCCATCACAACCCAAAACAACCCTGATGTTGCTGACAAAATCATGAAATTCCTCTCCGACTTCGTTTCTTATGTTCAAGAATATTCAATGCAACAGCAAATCAATGCTTTGAATGACCAGCTTTCCAAACTGAACAATGAAAAATCAGGCCTCGAAAAAGATCAAGCTAAAAACCAAAAACAGATTGAAAAGTTGCAAAAAGACCAAGAAAAGATTGCAAAGCAATTAGATCAAAATGCAAACGACATCAAGAAAGTCGAAGACCAAATCAGCACAATTAAGAAACAAATGAAATAAAAAAAAGCAGGGAATTAATCCCTGCTTTCTATTTGCTTTTTCAACTGAGCAACTTCGTCATATAACTTGGAGAGATTCTTGACATAAACAAGTTCTCTCCATTTTTTTTGGACCTCAATGGCTGGAACGCCAAATAGGGTCTGGTTCTCTGTCTCCACATCCTTGTCGATAGCGGAGAGTGCATAGAGCACCGTGTTCTTGGCCACATACAAGTCCTTATTCACACTGGCCTTTGCCCAGATTTTACAATCATCATCAATAAAGGTGCAGCCGGCGATACCACTTTGTGCGCCCAGCAGAACACGTTTTCCGATATGGGTGTCGTGTCCTATTTGCACCAAATTGTCAAACTTGCAACCATCGCCGATATAGGTAGTGCCGGAAACGCCCCGGTCAATACAGCAGTTGCAGCCAACTTCAACATCATTGCCAATGAAGGTGTCGCCACAGGAATCGAACTTAATCCAGTGGTCTGGACGCTTCTGAAAATAGCAAGCATCACCGCCAATGGTTGAGTTCGAGTGGATGATGACATTATCTCCAATAGTTGTATCAGCATATATGCTCACATTGGAGTGGATGATGCAGTTCTTACCGATTTTGACATTTTCGCCAATG
>JAKSMD010000180.1 GCA_024400815.1 Bacteroidales bacterium
CAAAGCCGTTCCAATCGCCGTCACGCCACACCGACTGATCGCTGCCGAAGTGCCGCTTGAGTTGTCCCCTCCAAAGCAAATGCCACGATTACTCTATCAGTGGCTACTCTATCAGTAGTGCCTGCCCCGCTTAAAATCCAACCTTTTTGTTAGATCATGTCGGCAACCCGAGAATGAATTTCGCACATCTTGGTCAAACCTTGAAAACGGCTGTTTTGAAAATGCCATTTCGGCGTCCGCCCAGGTCGGGTTTCTTTTTCGTAAATCCGCACAAATATTCCGTCGCATTGACTTCACAGCCCCATCTCCCGGATCAACTTGCGGCTGCTTCTTGTACCAGTTTAAAAAATCTAAATATGATGTTTTAAGGCCAAGGCCCAAATCAAATCCATTTCCGATCACATATAGAATTCTGTAAGCCATTAGCGCCTTTCCTCATGTCCTACCAACGCACATCCATTTCTAAACAGACAAACATTCGATCGCATGAATCGACAAAAATCTACAGCACCCTCTATCATTTCGCAAAAGACCTTCGTCTTTGTCTTAACGTTCAGTCCAACACGACTTGCCATCTGTTCATATCGACTCCCTTTGCGATGTGCAACGCAAGCCGACCGCAGGTCCTGAAGATTACGCAAGAATTTTATATGTCTTTCATAACCGATCATGCCAACAGATTCAACTACTGCTTCCAACAAATTGATGCCGCCATTCGCCTTAACAACACAACCGTAGTCCTTTAGCTTTTTCTCATTAATCGAATCAACAAGCACCTTAGTCAAAGACAAGATTTGTTCATCAAACTCTTTTTGCTCATCACATGTCAACAACTTCAATGAATTCAAGCAATGCCTATCTGCTTCTGCCAGCGGCAAAATCACCACCCACTCCAATTGATCTGCATAGGTATCATACAGCTTTCGATATTCAGCTTTAAACATCTGAATGATATTATTAGAATCACAAAATTCAGCGTCAATCTGACTCCTTAAATATATCTCACTCATCGTCCCCCTTGCCACATTATAGGAAGCAAAATGGAGTTGCTCATCATACGGGAGCCCGCCCAAATCCCCAAGCCAAACCGACACGCATCTAGTTCCATGATTGTCAATCGGGATGCACCAATCTGCACCATTAACGCCTTTACACCGCAAGCACCCTGCTTCTACATCATACCGGCTCGGCGAATCAAGATATTTATCCAGAACAGCCGTCTTAAAATAAACAGCCGTCAAAAACTGCGGAGCGCCGACATTCTTCCCAAAAACGCTATTCCCAAGCTCATTCGGATTACAAGTGTACCGGCGTTCTTTTCCTTCACTATCCTCTCCAATTATAAAATCGAAATACATATGTCGCATTATACCGCGACTACGAGTTGGATGTGCCACAACTCTTTTCTTGGGCATTAACAATTCCAGAGTTAATTCTGGCCACTTCGACTTCACCAGCGGAAAAAGAATTTCATCATGAAACTGTTTTACAATATGGTTATACTCATCATTATCCAATTCTGATTTTGTTGCAGGAACAACATTTGCAATCCACAACTTACCATCTTCGAGAGAATACTCCCCTGCACTATAGTTCAGCGACAATAATGCATACGGGGCGCTTTCCCCGCATCTGTAATAGTCAAAGTATGCAAAAGGCTCAAATGCAATATCTGCCGCCCTGCGCATCGCCCTCTTATCAATACGCCATGCTCGTCTTCCTCGGGGTTTCCCAAATCTCGCAATCAAGTCTGA
>JAKSMD010000019.1 GCA_024400815.1 Bacteroidales bacterium
AAGTTGAAGAGATGGAGGTGATCTCCACCGGTTCCATCGGTTTGGATACGGCTTTAGGTGTTGGCGGCTTTCCAAGAGGCAGAGTCATTGAAATATACGGACCAGAATCCTCTGGTAAGACCACCTTGGCCATCCACGCGATCGCAGAAGCTCAAAAACTGGGAGGCATAGCAGCCTTCATCGATGCCGAACATGCATTCGACCGTTTTTATGCTGAGAAACTCGGCGTCAACACGTCCGACCTTTTGATATCCCAACCCGACAACGGAGAACAAGCTCTCGAAATTGCAGACAACCTCATCCGCTCAGGCGCTATTGACATCATCGTCATTGACTCTGTCGCCGCCCTCACCCCGAAGAGCGAAATTGAAGGCGACATGGGCGATTCCAAAGTCGGCTTGCAAGCACGACTCATGTCACAAGCCTTGCGCAAACTGACTTCCACCATCAACAAGACCGGCTGCTGCTGCATTTTCATCAACCAACTTCGTGAGAAAATCGGCGTGCTCTTCGGCAACCCAGAAACCACTACTGGCGGCAACGCACTGAAGTTCTATGCCTCCGTCCGCCTCGACATCCGTCGCCAAACCCAAATTAAAGACGGCGACATGTCCATCGGCAACCATGTGAAAGTAAAAGTCGTGAAAAACAAAGTCGCGCCTCCATTCCGTCAGGCCGAATTCGACATCATGTTTGGCGAAGGCATTTCCAAACGCGGAGAAATCATCGACTTGGGTGTTGAATACAACATCATCAAGAAGGCAGGTTCCTGGTTCTCCTATGGCGAAACCAAATTGGCTCAAGGTCGCGAAGGCGTTAAGCAACTCCTCGCCGACAATCCAGAACTCTGCGATGAGCTCGAAGAAAAGATTCGCGAAGCAATTAAAAACAATCAACAATAACCACTATGGAAAAACGCATTGCCATCCTGCTGATGGCCTTGGTGCTTTGCCTCTGCGGCTGCCATTCCGACAAGAAATATGCGGACATGCCCGAAGACCTGGCCACCTTGTGCAAAGCCATCGACAAGCATCCTAAAAAAGCCGAGTTGTACTATCAACGCGCTGACTACTACTATTACCACCAAGAACTCGACAAGGGCATCTCGGACATGCAGACCGCTATCAAGTTGGAACCCGACAGCAGCAAGTACTATGTTCGCCTTTCCGACCTATACTTCGCTCAGCGCGAAACCGACTTGGCAGAAGAGATGCTCCAAAAGGCCATCTCCAAAGAGCCCAAAAACAATGAGGCCCGACTCAAACTGGCAGAGCTGTTTTTCCACCTGCGTATGCTCGACCAATGCCAAAACACTTTGGAAGAAGCCATCGGATTGCAAGCCCATAACCCGAAAGCTTATCTCATCAAAGCGTTCGTATTGAAAGAGCAGCAAGACACTACTGGGTATTTGCGTATGCTGCAATTGGTCATTGACCAAGACCCTCAAGAAGTCAAAGCATATCTGGAACTCGGATTGTTCTACCAGCGTAAAAATGACCCAATTGCAGCATCTTATTATCAAAATGCCTTGAATGTCGATCCGAACAATGTGGAAATCCACTACAACCTCGGCAAATTCTATCAAGACACTGAAAAATTCGAGGAGGCTGAACAAGAATATAAGACCGCCATCCAAATCGACCCCAAACATGTTCCTTCTTTGAACAATTTGGGCTACATGTATTTGGACGAACCTTTCAACAAATATGAGGATGCGGTCAAACTCTTCACCCAAGCCATCAACGCCAATCCGAAGTTCGTATATTCTGTCTGCAACCGTGCAGTAGCCTACGAATACCTCGGCCAATACGATAAGTCCAGAAAAGATTACGAACAGGCGCTGAGAATGGAAACCAATTTCGAACCCGCTATTCTCGGATTAAATAGATTAGATAAAAAACAAAGTCGCTAACACATGAACGAAAACTTAGATCCTTCCACTTCCAGAATGTCCTCAGCCGACAAAGAGTTCGAGAGGGCAATCCGTCCGGTGGCCTTTCAAGAATTCCAAGGCCAGCAGCAGGTTCTGGAGAACATCATGGTCTTCGTCCATGCCGCCAAAGCACGTGGAGAAGCATTAGACCATGTGCTACTGCATGGTCCTCCAGGACTGGGCAAGACCACCTTGTCTCACATTATCGGCAACGAGATGGGCGTCAATGTGCGCTGTACCTCCGGTCCGGTTATCGACAAGCCCGGCGACTTGGCCGGATTGCTCACCAACCTCGAGCCACACGATGTTCTCTTCATCGATGAAATTCATCGGCTCTCCCCAGTGGTAGAGGAGTATCTCTATTCTGCCATGGAAGACTATAAAATCGACATCATGATCGACAGCGGTCCAAGCGCCAGAAGCGTGCAGATTTCCTTAAATCCGTTCACCCTGGTAGGTGCCACCACCCGTTCAGGTTTGCTGACCGCGCCCTTGCGTTCCCGCTTCGGCATCAATCTGCGACTGCAATATTACGACACTGAAACTTTAGGCAAGATTGTGAAACGTTCCGCTTCCATTTTGGATATTCCCATCCATGATGATGCGGCCTATGAAATAGCCTTCCGCAGTCGTGGCACGCCGCGTATCGCCAACTTGCTCTTGCGCCGCGTCCGTGACTTCGCGCAAATCAAAGGCGATGGCACCATCACTTTGCCTATCACGCAAATTGCCTTGCAAGCCCTCAATGTAGATAAGCACGGCTTAGACGAAATGGACAATCGCATCTTGAGTGTCATTATCGACAAATTTAAAGGCGGCCCTGTTGGTTTGTCCACCATCGCCACAGCCGTCAGCGACGATCCCGGCACGATTGAGGAAGTTTACGAACCATTTTTAATTCAAGAAGGTTATCTCATGCGAACCCCGCGGGGCCGCGAGGCAACAGACTTAGCATACGAACATTTAGGGAAAAACCGGCTTTTCAATGGTCAACCCGAACTTTTTTAAATCCATTATTATGAAAAAAAATCTCCTATTAGTGTGCCTCCTTGGGCTTTTCGGCCTATTCCAAGCATCCGCCCAAACATCCTTTATCAATAAAGATGACGGCGAAGGGGCTAAAGTGAATATCGGGTTGACTTTTGCCCCCACCATTGACTGGATGTTTCCGGGCAATGAAGGCTACACCCGAAGCGGACTCGCCTCCAACTTCCGCACCGGTTTGGACCTGAATGTCAATCTCACCGCCAGAAAGAACTTTTATTTCACCACAGGGGTGAGTTACGAACAGCTGGGCGGGAAGCTCAGTTTCCGCGACAAAGTAGATATTCCTGGCATTACGGTTACAGAAAGCACCAATATTATCCGAACTTACCGCGCTCAATACATCACCATCCCGACTGCCATCACTTTGAAAACCGGTTCTATTCACGATTTTTACATTTGCGGAAATGTTGGCTTATACAACAGTTTGCTACTGAAGGCCTACAACATTGATGGATACTACTTCACTCCTGATGGCGCTGAAGAGAGCGAACTTTGGACAAGAGAGAAGACGGCTTCTGCAGAAGCGGCTACTTTCAAAGAATCTGCATTTGCCGGCCTCGGACTTGAGTATTCAGTAACAAGAAATTTCCGTGCTGGCCTCTACATCAACTACGCCTACACTTTCACCAACTATTTCAAAGGACGTGGCGCTGCGCAAAACAGTCTCACCCACGAAAACCTCAAGTCCAACTTGGGTTATTTAGAAATCGCTTTGAAAATCAATTTCTTCTAAAAAATGAAATTCATCTGTATCGGCAGGAACTACGCTGCACACATTGCAGAATTACAGCACAACACACCAGAGGTTCCCGTTTTCTTCTTGAAACAAGAGAACGCCATCACTCGATGCAATCGTCCGTTCTTTCTCCCCGATTTTTCCAATCGAGTGGATTATGAAACCGAGATAATCGTAAAAATCAACCGTTTGGGCAAGTGCATTCAAGAGAAGTTCGCACACCTTTACTACGAAGAAATTGGCTTGGGCGTTGACTTCACCGCCCGCGACATCCAGCAAAAATGTATTGAAAAAGGTGATCCTTGGGAGATTGCCAAAGCCTTTGACGGCTCAGCTGTTGTGGGAAAATTCCTTCCAAAATCCCGTTTTGAGAATGTCCAAAACCTCAACTTCCATCTTTTGCTCAATGGAACAAAAGTGCAAGAAGGGAATAGTCGCGACATGCTCTTCACCATTGACCACATCATCTCGTATGTATCCAAATTCATGACCTTGAAAACGGGAGACATCATCTTCACCGGAACCCCCGTCGGCGTTGGCCCGGTTCATATCAATGACCGCCTGCAAGGTTTTCTTGAAGGAGAAAAAATGTTTGATTTTCTAGTCAAATAACATATAAAACTAATCGAATAACCATATATTCTGACAACAATGCAATTAAAAATCAGACTTATCATCATGAACTTCCTCCAGTTTGCCATCTGGGGGGCGTATTTGACTTGTATGGGCACATTCTTGTTCACCCACGGCTTAGCCCGGAATATAGGCATTTTCTATTCCATTCAAGGTATCGTCTCCATCTTTATGCCAGCTTTAATCGGCATTATTGCCGACAAATGGATACCTGCCCAAAAGATGCTCGGCATCAGCCATGCTATTTCCGGCATTGCTATGATTGCTGCTGGCGCATACGGTTTGAGCGCTGGCGACGCTGTTCAATTCGGTCCCTTGTTCTCCTTATACACCATAGCCGTTGCCTTCTACATGCCAACCTTAGCCCTTTCCAACTCTGTTGCCTACAACGCTTTGGATATGGCCGGCATGGATACCGTAAAGCACTTCCCTCCCATCCGCGTATTCGGCACCATCGGTTTCATCGTAACCATGTGGATTGTGGATTTGATGGGATTCCAACAAACAGCAGCCCAATTCGTTGTCAGCGGTGGCATTGGACTTTTGTTAGCCATTTACGCTTTCACCCTTCCTAAGTGTCCCGTCAACCACTCTGATGAAAAGAAGTCCTTTGTGGACGCCCTCGGATTGCGTGCCTTTGCCCTTTTCATAGATCCGAAAATGGCTGTCTTCTTCATCTTCTCCATGCTCTTGGGCGTCTCCCTACAAATCACCAATGGCTTTGCCAACCCATTCTTGGAAAGTTTCAAACATATTCCCGCATACGCTCATACCTTTGGCGCACAACATGCTAACATTTTGATTTCCTTATCCCAAATTTCTGAAACGCTCTGCATCCTCTTGATTCCGTTCTTCTTGAAACGCTTCGGCATCAAAAAGGTTATGCTCATCGCTATGTTTGCTTGGGTGCTGCGCTTTGCCTTCTTCGGATTAGGCAATCCCGGCGGCGGCGTTTGGTTGTTCATCCTTTCCTGCATCGTATATGGAGTGGCCTTCGACTTCTTCAACATCAGCGGTTCGCTCTTCGTTGATAAAGAAACCAATACAAATATTCGTTCCTCTGCTCAAGGTCTGTTTATGCTGATGACCAACGGCATTGGCGCCACCATAGGCACATTGGGTGCTCAGTTAATCGTAAACAAGTGTGTGTTTTCTAAATTCCAGCATGTCGCTGAAAACGCAAAAGAAGCTTTGGCTATGGACATCTGGCAGGGTTGGCAAACATCCTGGTACATCTTTGCTGCCTACGCATTGGTTGTCGCCATCGTTTTCATCTTCGCATTCAAATATAAAAAAGAAGAGAACTAACCTTTTCGCTATACACCATAAAAAAGCGCTCTTAATGAGCGCTTTTTTTATTTTACTCGAAGACGCTTGCCTTCGCCAATCATATCTGCATTTTGAATGTTATTAAGCTTCATGATTTTCTCGGTCGTGGTTTTATAATTCAACGCAATCCGATAAAGCGTTTCTCCCTTTTGCACCACATGATAAACCGGCTCAGAGGAATTGTCCGATAAGGTTTCCGCAGGGTTTGAGACGGTAGTGGCCGCAGGGGACTTCTCCACCGTTGCTGGTTTAACTGGCGATTGAGGCTTTGGAACCGCAACACCTCCCTTTGCTAAGACGTCCAAAGCAGTCACTTTGAAATCCTCAGGAGTTAAGACCAGCGAATTTTTAATTAAAGTTTCATTATCAAAATCAATGATCAACTCTGGATCAAAATACTCATTCATAAAACGAGTTTCGAAATGAAGCATATAATCGTTGGCATTGCCACTTTTTCCGGCCTGACCGATAATATTGCCTGCATTGACAACTTGTCCTGGTTTTACACAGACCTTATCTAAGTGCGCATAGACAGTTTCCAGACCATTATAGTGGCGAATGACCACCATCAAACCATAATCTCCATAATGGCAGGACATTCTGACGACGCCGTCGAAACAACTTTTCACTAAAGTCTGCGGTTCCACTAACAAATCGATGCCAGGATGGAAATCTCCTTTTTTGGTAAATCCAAATTTGGCAGTGATCTCATTAAAAGAACAGGGAACTTCAAAAGGATTGTTGGCCGCCTGCACCAACAAAAGCATCAATCTATCATTAGAAAAAGGGATATCTAAAATTCGACTACGAAGATGTTCAACATCCCAATATTGATCATACAAATCAAAAGAAGGTATTTGATAGGTTTCCGTAATCATCTGATACGAAGCCACCCTTTGTTCTTCTTCCGTGAGTTCTATCTTATTAAAATTCTGAAGCGCCACATTTTGAGAAAACTCCGTAACATCAATTTGAGCAAACGTCACCGAGCAGCACGAGCACAATAGTATAGTCAAAATCCGATTCATCATTACTTTTTAAGATTATTTATCATAGATGTGGTTGAGAATCCATCTACAAAGGGAATCGTTGTTACCACGCCGCCGCGTTCACGAACGATATCGCCACCCACAATATTGTCAATTTCATAATCCCCGCCTTTCACCAACACATCAGGTTTCACTTTAGCGATTAACTCATAAGGCGTATCTTCTTCAAAAACAACTACATAGTCAATCATTTCCAAAGCAGCCAGCACTAAAGCACGGGCATCTTGAGGGTTAACCGGGCGGGTAGGGCCCTTCAGTCTTTTCACAGAAGCATCGCTATTCAAACCCAACACCAGCACATCGCCTAATTCTCTTGCCTTGGCCAAATAAGTGATATGCCCGCAATGCAGCAAATCAAAACAGCCATTGGTGAAGACAATTTTTTGCTGGTGAAGTTTGTCTTCATTTTCGACAAAAAAAGATTGATTTACAATTTTTCGCGCAATATGTTCTGAAAAATTCTTCATAACTATCTGTTTTCTTTAGAAGCTGTAATATTTTTTTGATGAAAAGAAGCCAATATCAAAGATAGGAATCCCACAACGAGTACCACCGCCGTCTGCATCAGCCAGCCAATCCATCCGGCGGCAAGTCCCTGCGTATATTGAACACCATAAAGAACCAAGATACCCGCCACAAACAGCGGGTAGGAACCCAACCCACCCTGCGAAATCATAAAGGCAATCGTGCTAAAGGCCAACACAGTAAACGCTGCGCCCGGTCCAATGCCGTTAAGATATGGAATTGCAAAAAAGCAGAAATAGTTTCCCAAGAAATAAGTAATCCAAAGCAACAGCGTTAAAATGACAAATTGCCAAGGATGTTCCAAATCCTTAATCGCGATGATTCCTTGCCAAATACCGACGATGAAATCTTTAATTTTCACGCAAAATGGAATTTTGCCCCACCAATTGCGAGTCCAATAGGCCAACAAAAAGAACAAGGCAATCAAGCCCATAAGAATATAGATAAAACCATTTCCGATAACAGAAAGACCTTTCTGCTCGAGCCACATGCCTACAGACATTTGGGTTTCGCGGTCCACAATCAAATTGGTCAACAAGCTGGTATTACAAGCAATGGCGACGAACAGAATCACCAACCAGCAAAGCACATCCACTGCGCGCTCAGTCACTACAGTGCCTAACGACTTTTGGAAAGGGACACCTTCAAAGCGCTGTAGGAAGGAGCAACGGAGCACTTCGCCCAATCGCGGCAGGGCCAAATTAGCCAAATAGCAGACCATTACCGAATAAAAGGCCATCGGGAAACGCACTTTGTAATTCATCGGTTCGAGCAACAGACGGGCACGTTGCGCGCGAATCACATCCGCAATCAGCACCATCAGCGCCGCCAACCCTATCATCGTCCAACTAAATGGATTTTGGATAGTAGCCATAGATTTGAAAATCATCTGGATGTCATCACGATTTAGCGAACGCAACGAAAACCAAATAAAAAACACACCCAAACCGACAAAAATCACCAGTTGGATGATTGTCTTGAGCGCATTGCGTTTCGGTTTCAATGTCTGTTCTTGCTCCATTTCTTTCATTAGGCGGCAAAAATACAAAAAATGTGCTATCTATTAAAGTAGTATAAACAAGTAAATGTTATCTTTGCGCCCTGTTTAAAATAGAGGTGTTATGTCTATTATTGTAAAGAATGTTACCAAAGTCTTTGGCGAGCAATATGCTCTAAACGACGTCAGCTTTGAAGCAAAAAAAGGCGAAATCGTCGGCTTTTTAGGTCCCAATGGTGCAGGCAAGACCACTATGATGAAAATCATCACCTGCCTGATTCCCCCTACCAAGGGAGAAGTCTCCGTCTGCGGATTAGACATTTGGAACGACTCATTGGAATTGCGCAAAAAAATCGGATATCTTTCCGAAGCAAACCCATTATATTACGACATGTATGTTCGCGAATTTCTGGAATTCATTGCGGGGGTTCATCATTTGAAGAATGTCAAACAGAAAGTTGCCGACATCATTGAAAAAACGGGGCTGACTCACGAACAGCACAAGAAAATTGGAGCCCTCTCCCGTGGTTACAAGCAGCGTGTTGGTATCGCCCAAGCCCTAATCCACGAGCCAGAAGTGCTCATCTTGGATGAGCCAACTACCGGTTTGGACCCCAACCAGCTTATTGAAATCAGATCCCTGATTCGTTCTTACGGGAAAGACCGCACCGTATTGCTCTCTACGCATATTATGCAAGAAGTGCAAGCCATGTGCGACCATGTTGTCATCATCAACAAAGGCAAACTGGTCGCCGACGCGAAAGTCAGCGAACTTCCGCAAATGGCAGAAAAGCTCGGCTTAAAGCATACTGCCGAACTCAACGCTTCCGGGATGGAAGAACTTTTCCAAGCACTTACACAAAAAGCATAGCGGGTATGAAAAGACTTACACGTCCCCTCATCAAAAACAACGGCCAATACCAAGAAATAACTTTTGAGCAGGCTTTCGCACAGATCGCCACCCAAAACGCTACTGCGCCCAGCAACAGCACCTTGGTGATGGCCAATGGGAACTACTCCAATGAGGAACTGTATCTTATACAACGTTTGGCCCGCGCCGGACTCCGCACCAACGCGCTTGGTTCTTTCGACTATTATCGTCGTGGCACGGCTTTCTTTATCGACAAAAACGACATTGTACCTTTTGCAGAACTGTTTGCATCCACCCAGTTTCTTTTAATCTGGGATGAAACAGCGGACACCCAATCTGCAAAATCCATCCAACAGATCCTTCAAGCGTGCGACAAGACACCCCAATATGTTTTCAACACGCCCGGCGCCCTCCATATCTCCAATTACGGCGCCTTCTTCCGCAGCGTCAACCGGTACCTAATCCAATACAACTTAGCCAAAGGTATTTATGTAGATGGGTTAGGTAAAAATTACGACACCTACAAAAAGCAGATTCTCGGCGAAGACTACAGTCAAATGCTAGCGGTCAATGAATTGCAACTGGCGGATGTCCAAGCCATCGTGGACTTGCTCTTGCAAAGCGAAGCGCCCGCCTTCATTGTATGGGAGCGACTTTTAGATGAGCGCGGCGTCATCGAATTGGAAAACCTCTGCATGCTCCTGAACATCCAAGCCAAACCAGCCTCTGGATTTCTTTGCGTTAAAGCAGAACTCAACTCGCAAGGCCTTTTCGACATGGGATTCTTCCCCCATGTTTGCGTTGGAGGACTTCCCTTTGCCGAAGAAAACACGCAACTTATGCGCGACCTGTACAAAAAAGAAATAACCCTTGACACCGTTGACCTTCCACTTCGTTTATCACAATGCGATTTCAAACAATGCCTGATTTTTAATGCCAGCGGCACAGAAATGCCCGAAGAAATCCGCCAACAAATTCAAAATTGCAATTTCTCCGTTCTCCACACCTCTTATTGGAATGACGACCATCCAGATTTCGACCTTATCTTACCCGCAACACTACCCGAAGAAACTGTCGGTACCTATACCGACTCCGCTCGCATTCCACACAACAGCAAGCCTGACCAAACCTCTGCATTGACTTACAACAATCTCCAACAGCTTTCCGAACTCGGAAAACTATTCCATCTTGAACCGTTAGAAAACACCACGGACATTTTCATGGAATATATTTCGTTTTTCAAAGGCGGCTGTCGTAGCCGATACAGGCATTTTTTCAGATAAAATAAATAACAGAATATTTTAAGACAAAACTAAAATTTATTACTATGAGTGCAGATTTCCTCACTTCGGCCTTTTACATTTATTTATATGTAATGATTGGTTTGGCCGCCGTTGTATTTGTTTCATTATACTTTGTCACCGCCGGCTATGGCGCTTTCACTTCAAGTAAATGGGGCAAATGTATCAACAACAAACTTGCTTGGTTCCTTATGGAATTCCCTATCTTTTTGGCTATGATTATTATCTGGTTGGCATCTCCACACCGTTTCACCATAGTGCCTTTAGTATTCTTGCTTCTTTTTGAAATGCATTATCTCCAAAGGTCTCTTATTTTCCCATGGCTCATGAAAGGCAAGAAAAGCCAGATGTCCTTGGCCGTTATGTTCATGGGCATCGCCTTCAACATATTGAATGCTATGATGCAAGGCTATTGGATTTTCTTCGAATCCTTTAACTGCAATTATCAAGTATTTGGCTTGTCTTACAACAATATTGAATGGTTATGGTCACCGCAATTCATCATCGGAACCTGTATCTTCATTTTCGGTTTCATCGTCAACTTGCGTTCTGACTATATCATCCGCCACTTGCGCAAAAGCGATGACGACACCAACCATTACTTGCCGAAAGGATTTTTATTCAATTATGTTACCAGCGCCAACTATCTGGGTGAATTATTAGAATGGCTCGGTTTTGCCATCCTTACATGGTCACTTTCAGGCTTGGTATTCTTCATTTGGACATTCGCCAACCTGGTGCCTCGCGCAAACTCCATATACAAACGCTATCAAAACGAATTCGCCGAAGAGATGAAGTCTCACCACTTAAAAAGAGTATTCCCATTTATCTACTAACCTAATTTAACACTTTTAGATGGAAGAGCTATATGCCAAATATTTGAAACATCCGCAGATCTGCACGGATACTCGTAACATCATGCCCGGTTGCATCTTTGTGTGTCTCAAAGGCGAACGCTTTGACGGCAACCAATTTGCCTTGCAAGCACTTGAAAAAGGAGCGGCTTATGTCATTACAGAAGATCCGTCTTTATCCAACACCCCCAATTGCATTGTGGTAAACGACAGCTTGAAAGCCCTGCAAGATTTGGCTAAATACCACCGCGAGCACCTAACCATTCCCATCATCGGAGTAACTGGCACCAATGGCAAAACGACTACAAAAGAATTGATTTCTACGGTATTATCTCAACAATTCAGCATCACCTACACACAAGGCAACCTCAACAACCACATCGGGGTTCCTTTAACCTTGCTCTCCATCAAGCCGGAGAACCAATTGGCTGTAGTTGAGATGGGTGCCAACCACCCTGGCGAAATCGAATTCCTCTGCAACATTGCCCAACCGACTTTCGGTGTGATTACGAATATCGGGAAAGCCCACATCGAGGGTTTCGGCTCCGTGGAAGAAATCATCCGCACAAAAAAAGCACTCTACAATGCAGTCATAAAGAACAACGGAACCTTGTTTGTCAATGTGAACGACACCATTTTGCGCGACGGCCTTGACTACGACAAAGTGGTTTTCTATGCAGACGGCGGCGAAGATAACATCATCAGCATGTCACCCTATTTGCGCATCAAGGCAGCCAACCACGAGATTGACACGCATTTGACAGGCAGCTACAACATTTACAACTTCCTGGCAGCAGCAGCTATCGGCCTTCACTTTGGCATAAACGACGACACCATTGCGAAAGCACTTTCTGAATATATGCCTACCAACCATCGTTCGCAAGTAAACACATTGGGCAGCAACACCATCATTTCCGATTACTACAATGCGAATCCGACGAGTATGGAAGCTGCTGTCCGCAACATTTCCAAACTCGACCACCCGCACAAAGTGGCCATTTTGGGCGACATGTTAGAGTTAGGAGCAATCAGCTGTCAAGAGCACTTGCACATCATCGAACTTTGCCAAGAATTGAATATTGACGCCACCTTTGTGGGCAGCGAATTTGGCAAACACAAGCCCGCCAAATGGTATCCCAATGTGGAAGCATTGAACGAAGAACTGATTCAACATCCCATTGAGAATGCCATGATTCTGGTTAAGGGTTCCAACGGCATCCATTTGGACAGATTGAACGCCTTATTAAAATGAAAGCGACCTTCTGCAACGGCATCGGCATCATGTCCGGGACTTCTTTAGATGGTATCGATTTAGCGTGGTGCGATTTCAATAAGACAGACTCCGGGTGGGCACACACGGTACGGAAAGCGACCACTATACCATACGAACCTTCTTTCAAAGAGCAATTGAAACATGCGACCGAATTGTCTGCGTATGAATATGCTCGCTTAGATGTTGCATTAGGCGAACTCATTGCAGAAAAAATCAAGCAATGGATTGGACAAGACATCAAACCAGAATTCATCGCTTCGCACGGCCATACTGTTTTTCATCAGCCCCACCTTGGACTAACCACCCAAATCGGCAGCGGCGCCGTTATTGCCAGTCGGACAGGCATTACCACAGTATGTGATTTCCGCACCAGCGACGTAGCCTTGCACGGACAAGGCGCACCACTCGTGCCTATTGGAGACGAGCTACTCTTTGGGCAATATGGCGCCTGTTTGAACTTAGGCGGATTTTCAAACATCTCTTTCAAAAGAGGGGACCAGCGCATTGCCTTTGACATTTCTCCTTGCAACATGGCACTCAATCACTTATCAACAAAAATGGGACTGGCCTACGATAAAGATGGGGAAATTGCACGATCTGGAAAGATCATTGGAACATTGTTTGACCAGCTGAACCAAATAAAATATTACCATACCGAACCTCCAAAATCATTAGGCAAAGAATGGTTTGAAGCAGAAATGCTTCCTTTATTAGAACAAACTGTTTTGGTCCATTCAATTCCAGACTGCATACGGACCGTAGTCGAGCACATCGCTTTCCAAATTGCAAAGTGCCTGCCTCCAAACACGCACAATCTCCTAATAACTGGAGGAGGCGCGCACCACCAATTTCTCATAGAACAGATTCAAAAACAAACATCAATCCCTATTATTGTACCAGATGACCTCACAATAGATTACAAAGAAGCCATCGTCTTTGCCTTTTTAGGGATGCTGCGCCTCAATAATTTAGAAAATTGTTTGCAAAGTGTTACAGGCGCAATCCGAAACTGCTGTGGTGGAGCAGTTTACAACGGTTAAAAACTTTTTATATTTTTATAAGAAAAAACTCCCCTCATAACAATAAAAATGTTATTTTTGCCGTTCAAAGAATAAAAGTTAAACAACTACATAAAATATCATTGTTATGATAGCAAAGAAAACTGACAAAGGTAATCTTGAGAATAAGAGAGGTCTCTTTATTCTCGTTGGATTTGTAATTGTTTTGGGCTTGGTTTATGCTGGTTTCGAATTGTTTGCAAACGCAGATGAAACGGCTGCATTCGTTGCTCCAGACGATGACTTCATTGAAGTAAAAGATGAAGATGTCATTGCAACAGACCAAACTCCTCCCCCTCCAGCTCCAACACAGCAACAACAACAAGAAGTTGTGTTGAACATTGTGGAAAACAACATTAAGGTTAACACCGATATCGACTTCAGCACGGATGTTTTCGAAGATGAAATTATTGAAGAAAACGACAACAGTGAAGTAGAAGTTATCACCGATGACGAAGATGTTGCTCCTCCTGTCCGTTTCACTGAAGAAATGCCTGAATATCCTGGCGGCATGGACGCTTTGAATGCCTTCTTGATGAAAGAAATCCAATACCCCGAAGTGGCTCGTACCAACGGCATCCAAGGTGTAGTTTTGATTGAATTCGTCGTTGAACGTGACGGTCGTGTCAGCAACGCCAATGTAAAAGTTCCTTTGTTCCCTGAATGTGACAAGGAAGCTGTCCGTGGCGTCATGGCTATGCCGAAATGGAAACCGGGTAAGAATATGGGCAAACCTGTTCGTTGTTTCTACACCGTTCCTGTTAGATTTAGTATGTAATTTCCAATTACAATATTTCAAAGGCGAGAATCAAAATTCTCGCCTTTTTTTTTGTACCTTTGCCGCCTCAATTAGTATTTCAAAAAAACAGTTATATGGAAAGATTATCTAAAAGAGTTTCTACCATGGCCGCTTCTGAAACCTTGGCCATGACTGCACTTGCCCGCGAATTAAAAGAAAAAGGCAAAGATGTTATCAGTTTGAGTATTGGCGAACCCGATTTCAATACGCCGCAAGCCGTTAAAGATTACGCCAAACAGGCAATCGACGACAACTTCACCCACTATCCACCTGTTCCTGGCTACGCAGATCTCTTGAAAGCCATCAGTAACAAGTTCAAAAGAGATAATGGATTAGATTATGCAACCAATCAAATCGTTGTTTCCACCGGTGGCAAACAAGCCATCTATCAAGTGGTAATGTCTTTAGTCAATCCTGGCGACGAAGTCATCATTCCAGCACCTTACTGGGTATCTTATCGCGCTATCGCTGAAATGGCAGAAGGCAAATGCGTTTACATCCAAGCTAAATTGGAAAACGACTTCAAAATCACACCAGAACAACTGGAAGCAGCCATCACTCCGAAAACCAAATTGATGATGTTTAGCAGTCCTTCCAACCCAACCGGTATGGTTTATACAAAGGAAGAACTCCGCGCCATCGCAGAAGTAATTGCTAAACACCCGCAAATGATGGTCATGTCCGACGAAATTTACGAACATATCAACTTTGTTGGCGGTCACGAAAGCATCGCCCAATTTGACTTCATCAAAGACCAAGTGGTAACGGTAAATGGTGTTGCTAAAGGTTTCGCCATGACGGGCTGGCGTATCGGTTTCATCGGTGCTCCTGTAGAAGTGGCAAAAGCTTGCAGCAAAATGCAAGGTCAAATCACTTCCGCAACAGGTTCTATCTCCCAACGCGCTACGGTTCGCGCTATGGAAATGGACCCCAAAACTTCCGATGACATCATCAATATGCGCAACATCTTCAAAATGAGACGCGACCTTGTTTACGATTTGCTCCGCGAAATTCCAGGCTTCGAAGTTCGTCTGCCACAAGGCGCTTTCTACTTCTTCCCGAAAGTTGACAGCTTGTTCGGTAAAAATGTTCCTGCCGACTCTGAATTCGCAAAAGAATACAAAAAAACGATGATTGAGAACTCCAAAGACCTCGCTTTCTACTTGCTGTTAGATGCTAATGTATCTACAGTCCAAGGTAGCGCTTTTGGCGATGACCAATGCATCCGCCTCTCCTACGCTACTTCTGAAGACAAACTCAAAGAAGCTTGCCGCAGAATCAAAGTCGCCGTTGAAGCAATGAAATAACATTTATTAACACATAAAAAAAACGCAGTGGAAAGTTTTCTACTGCGTTTTTTTATGTCTATTTTTACTAAAAAACCAAGGTTGAATCTCCGCATCCCTAGGTTTCACAACCTCCATTGGACCACAGTCTTACCCGAGGAGAAAAAACTATCAGATTATGACCGTGAGCAAATAATCTTAAATCTAATATATACAAAAGACATTCCACGCATTTGCCTTCAGCAATTCCTGCGCATTCTGGTTCTGCATAATACTGCCCCCAATTTCATCCCAGTTGAACACATTTGGTGTATCGAACCAATGGTCGATTTGCATCTCGACATGCATTGATTGAACGCCCTTCTTGTCAATTGTGAAATTCTCCAACGGCAATACTATTTTCACTGCATTATCCACAAAGGAGGATATCTCCCCATTGTCATCATACCATTGGCCCGTTCCAATATGCATGTTAAACGGCGTAATAGTCCCTGATGAAGCCATCCACCGGCCATTGATTTTGATATGATGATACCCCCCACCCATATTGAGGGGCCAGCTCATATTATTTTCTGGTGGATTCGGATAAAAATAAGGTTGGTTCAATGCTGGAGCCAAGCCCATGACAAAAGAAACTTGCGTATAATTTCCTGCAGGGATTTCATCCCCGGGCGCCCAAGAAAGTGTGGCTGGGATATCGGCATCCACATAATGCGCTCCCCTGTCGGATAGGATAGCAATTTGCTGTCCATCGTCCCGCGTAATCACAACATCAGAAATAAAATATTGGACCTCCGTAATTTCATAGATATTCCCGGCAGCATTTTGATACGCCATTGTATCTTGCGCAAGCGCAGAGCCATCCACAGAAAAGGAGAACCTAAAACAAACATTACCCGTAGGATCTTGACAACCTACAAGTAATGCAAATATAGGGAGGAGGAAAACTAATTTCTTACCATTCATCTTCGATAACTTCAGGAGGGAGCATGCCGTCTTCTAAAGAGTTGATGAGGGCTTTCACTTGTTCATCAATTTGATTGAGCCATTCATATTGAGATGGACTCCAATAAGGGCTATCAGTCTTGAACCAATTCTCGATAGGTGCAGCAGAGGCAGCCTTCTCATTGAAATTGGTAATCGTATAACGATAACGGCCGTCACGGCATTCCAGCTTAAAGTTGTAATAGACAATATTTTTAGGAAGCAGCGTGCCATCTTTTTGCTTAGAGAAAATACGCACACTGGAACGCATATCAAGAACGCCCTTTTCACGATCGGCATTTTTGATAACCTCAGCCGTATTTTTATAGAATTTCTTTGCCCAATCCATAGCTCTATCATAGAGCACTTGCGGAGAGGCGCCATCTTGTTTGACAACATCCTGATAGGTTACGAGATTCGTGCGCTCGTCAATAGGAAGATCTGGAACAGGCAATGGATTGTTTTTTTGAGCATTTGCAACGAACACTGCAAGAATTACCGCAGCGGCTAAAAATATTTTCTTCATATCTATTTATTTTCTAATTAATTTTTGAAAATACAAGTCGTAAGCGTTCTTTTCGTCTTTTTCCACAAAAAGATTTTCAGACAAAACCCAATCCTTTTCGTCTATTGCTGGAAAAAAAACGTCAGCAACAAAGCCGGAGACAATTCTGGTGAGGTAAAGTTTATCGGCATAGGGCAAAAAAAGTTTGTACATGGTAGCCCCGCCCATCACAAATGCCTCATCTTCGTCCTTCACAAGTTCCATCGCCGCTTCAATGGAGTGGACCGTTTCGCAGTCAGGGAACTCCACATTTTCCAAAGTGACCACAATATTACGTCGATTGGGCAATGGTTTTTTAGGCAAAGATTCCCATGTTCTGTCGCCCATAATCACGGAATGTCCAGAAGTAATCGTCTTGAAATGTTTCAAGTCGACGGGGAGGTGGCACAAGAGCTGGTTCTTATAGCCCAGCTCAAGATTCTGCCCAACGGCAGCAATCATACTGAGATTCTTCATAAGTTAGGTTTTTGGGCGGCAAATTTACAAAAATTCTTTATTTTTTTGTACTTTTGCGGCTCAATAACCAAGTATGAGCAAAAACACGACAAACACTCAAATCGCTATCAAGAACAGAAAGGCAGATTATCAGTATTTTCTGCTTAGTTCTTATACTGCCGGTATTGTTCTGACAGGTACTGAAATCAAATCCATTCGTGCGGGCAGAGCCAACATAACGGACGCCTATTGCTCGTTCATAAACAATGAGCTTTGGGTACACAACATGCACATCAGCGAATATGCAGCGGGAAGTTACAACAATCACATGCCCAAGCGCGACCGCAAGCTCCTACTCAACAAAAAGGAGATTCGAAAGCTGCTAACCAAGCTCAACGAGCGTGGGTTCACCATTGTTCCGACGCTCTTGTGGATAAACGAAAATGGTTATGCCAAGTTGGACATCTCCTTGGCAAAAGGTAAGAAACTGTACGACAAGCGCGAAAGCATCAAAGAAAAAGACGAACGTCGAAGAAAACAAGAAGAGTTATGAAAAATCTGATTGATGACGAGAACAACTGCCTGCCTTTGCCAGAATCCTACTATTCGAAAGAGAAATTATACTACAGCATCGGCGAGACCTCCAAGATATTCAATCTTCCGATATCCACCATACGATATTGGGAGACTGAGTTTGACATCATCAAACCACGAAAAAACAAAAAAGGCGACCGTTTCTTTTCCAAGAACGACATCGCCATTATACGTACAATATATTATCTAACCAAAGTAAAGGGATACACCCTGCAAGGTGCAAAAGACGCCTTAAAGCAAGGGTTTATCGAAGAAGCCGACAATGCAGCCATCATCTCAGCGCTAATTGAAGTCAAAGAATTTCTGTTGAAAATCAAAAGCGAATTGGAATAACTCCGCTTATTTTCCTCCGTTGTTTAGAAACGCCATCAATTTTTGCATGGCACGACCTCTGTGGCTGATTTTGTTTTTCACATCCATGCCCAACTCGGCAAACGTCTTATCGTAGCCATCTGGCAAGAAGATAGGATCATATCCAAAGCCGCCTTCGCCATGGGGTTCGGTTGTAATTTGGCCATCTACGCGACCTTCAAAATAGTAAGTTTCGCCATCTAAAATCAGAGCGATTACGGTTTTAAAGCAGGCCTTGCGATTCGTCATCCCTTTCATTTCAGACAGCACCTTATTGACATTATCTGCAAAAGAGCACTTTTCGCCAGCATAGCGTGCTGAAAACACGCCTGGCCGACCATCTAAAGATTCAATTTCAAGTCCTGTGTCATCTGCAAAGCAGTTCATGTGATAATGGCCAACCACAAACTGCGCTTTTTGGAGGGCATTGCCCATAAGCGTGTCTGCTGTTTCAGGGATATCAGTATGACAGCCAATTTCATGGAGGTCTTTCAAAGTCCAATTTGGACCAACAATGGCTTTGGCCTCTTGCGTTTTATGTTGATTGTGGGTAGCGAAAACAATTTCCATCATAATCATCAAACTTGGTAGAAAGGTTAATAAACAGAAAAAGATGGCATAATTGCTTATGTCATCTGTTCTAAGGGTTAGTCTGTCAAGTTATCGATTATTGGGCAGCGCCGTCAATTTGGATAGCTTGTTTGCCTCTGTAGTAACCACATTCAGGGCATACACGGTGAGTTAAAATCGGAGCACCACAGTGGCTGCATGTCGTCAATTGAGGAGCAGTGATGAAATCGTGAGCTCTTCTCTTATCTCTTCTCATTGCTGAGTGTCTTCTTTTAGGATTAGGCATAATTTATAATTTTTTAGGTTTATTAATCCAGTTTAATATTCTTCAAAGCATCCCATCTCGGGTCGGTTTCTTTTTCATTGGCTTCGGCAGAAAGACTATTCAGCGTCTCCATCACTTTCGGATCACAAGTCGGATTGCCCTCTTCATCATCTTCATGTACGACACGAAGCGGAAGGGCCAGCATGATGGATTCATACACGAAATGGAAAACATCCAATTCGTAAGTATTCTCCTCAACAACCCAGATGTCGTCATCGTCTTCGTTTTCTCCTTCCTCAACTTCAGGGACCAGCTTGACTAGCAAACGGTCTTCAAAATCCATCGGAATGGTCACTGGAAGCAGACATCTGTCGCATGGTGCTATGACTTCACCGGAAAATTGGAATTTCAAATCCACCAATTTCTCAGTTTTGGCCATCTCAATCTGCAATTTCAAACAGCCATCTTGCAAATCTTTCAGCTCTGCCAATTCAAAGAACGCCTTGTCGCAACTTACTGAGAAGCAGTAATTTCCATCTTCAACTCCAGACAACCTGAGCTTAAATTGGTCTCTTATTTCCTTCTCATTCATTGCTCTTTTTTTTAGGGGTGCAAATATATGATTTTTTTATTATGAACATAATCCCTTAAAGATATATTTTTTCAACATTTTCAAAATGCCGTTTTTTGTCATTTTTAGTTTCTACTTTAATCGAGAAATCTTTTTTGAATTCGCTCCGTTTTTTTGTACTTTTGCGCCTTTGTAAAAAATGAAAGAGAAAATTATCACATGGGTACGGAAAATATTTTCCAAGCAGTTCATCCGCTTTGTGATGGTGGCTGCAATGAACACGGCTTTTGGTCTGTTCATCAACTATGCCTTCTATTTTCCCTTTGAGCATTTTGACTCCTTGAAATTCGATCATGCTTACGTCCTTTCCAATTTTTTAGCCACCATCGTAAGCATTCTTTTCAATTTTAAAACTTATGGCACCTTAGTCTTCAAAAACAAAGACAACAAATTGATTCTTCGTTTCCTTTTGGCGACCACATTCACCTATTTGTGTAGTATTGTAGGAATATACATACTAGAACAATTCATAGAAAACAACTATGTAAACATCACGCTCATGGCTATTCCAGTTGGCTTGTTAAACTATTTATTATACTCCACTTTTGTGTTCAAAAAGAAGAAAGCAGCTTTGAGTTCGTCCGACGGTGAGTGCGGAAAAAAGGCCGACAATCAATAATCTATTTATTTAAAAAACGCTGTTCATGAAGCATCTGACCGAAATATTAAAAAAACTTTACATGAAGTATCGCAACTTCATCTTATACGGTTTGATTGGATGCATCAACACCGGCGTTGACTTTGGCATATTTGCCTTACTGCGTATGCCACAAATTGATCTCCATTACCTGATTGCCAACATTATCAGTTACCACTGCGGTATGGTTTGCAGTTTTTTCCTCAACCGACGTTATAATTTCAAAGTTACGGATAGGCCCATTCATCGTTTCATGTCTTTCTACGCCATCAGTCTTATTGCGGTTGCGGCCAGCGAAGGACTACTCTTCCTACTCGTATCCGGCTGTGCGATGGACGATATTTGGGCGAAATTCATCTCCATGATCATCATTGCGGTGCTGCAATTCCTTTTTGTAAAACATTTTACCTTTAAAAAATAAAATATGCTCTTATCCGTCATCATACCCTGCTACAATGAAGAACAAGTTCTGAACGAGACGCATGCTCGCCTTACGGACGTCATGGGAAAGATAGGCATGGACTACGAATTGATTTTCGTCAATGACGGCAGCACCGACCGCACCTACCCGATTTTGTACAAGCTATCGCAAGATGACGCGCAGGTAAAAATCCTCAACTTCTCACGGAATTTCGGCCATCAATGCGCCGTCACTGCCGGCATCAACCACTGCCGTGGCGACTTTGCGGTCATCATTGATTCCGATTTGCAAGATCCGCCCGAAGTGATTTTAGACATGCTCGAAATCCAACAGCGAGAAGAGGCCAATGTCGTCTATGGCGTTCGCAAAAAACGCGAAGGCGAAAGTCGTTTCAAACTCGCCACGGCGAAAATCTTCTACCGATTGCTCAACAAGTTGTCAGACACGCAGTTCCCCGTTGACACTGGAGACTTCCGCTTGATTGACCGCAAGATTATTGACGCTTTCAACAATCTGCACGAAAAAAACAAATATATCCGCGGGCTCATCAGTTGGATGGGATACAAACAAGTGCCTTGTTACTATGAGCGCAAAGAGCGTTTTGCCGGCGAGACCAAATACCCGTTGAAAAAAATGGTGAAATTCGCATCCGTAGGACTGATGTATTTTTCCAAGAAACCGCTCAAGATAGCTACATGGCTCGGCTTTTTCTCTGTTCTTATCAGTTTGATATATGCGCTCATCATTTTGATCATCAAATTGGTTCACCCAGCTTCTTTCGTCATTGGATGGACCTCTATCGTTTTGATAATCATATTTTTCGGAGGTGTACAACTGCTCACCGTCGGCATCCTCGGCCAATACATCGGAAATCTTTTCGATGAGGCCAAAGACAGACCCGAATACATTATTCAAGACAAAGTCAACTTCTAATTTTGGCTCAATATGAAAAAATTTATACAAGACAACAAAAGCAATCCCTGGTTTTGGGCATTCATCTTTGTTACGGTGCTCTTTTTCTTTGCCATGCCGATTATGAGTTTAGATGCCGGCAACAGTGGCGATGAAGACGGGTTCCAATGGCCATACGGCGAGAAAGTATATAATTTCTATGCCACCGGCGGCAAAGACCGGGCTTGTCTGGCAGACACCGACATGGGCATGCACGGCGGTTTCTTCGACCAGTTCACCGTTTTGATTGTCAAGACTTTCCATATTGAGAACTATAGTCAAGCGCGCCATGTCATGAACTCGCTGTTCGGCTGGGTAGGACTGCTGTTCGCTGGACTGCTGGCCTATCGACTGAGAGGTTGGCGGGCGGCGGCCCTCACCATCATCATTATGTTTCTATCTCCCAGATATTTGGGTCACTCCTTCAACAACCCCAAAGACCTCATCTTCGCAGCTATGATGATGGCCAGTCTGTACTATTTGTTCCGACTTATTCAGGAATACCCCAAACCGAAAACTAGTACTGCCGTATTGCTTAGCGTTTTCACCGCCTTAGCCATCGTATCCCGTTTTGCCGGTTACTTGGTTTTCGCCTACCTCGTATTCTTTTTAATTATATACCATATTATAATAAATAAGAAAAAGAGTTTCTCGCCTGATGCCACCAAAACCATCGGGCGCTATGTGCTTTTCACTTTAGGTATCGGCATTGGCACCTTTATCCTCACCATTGCCTTATGGCCATACATCATGCCGGCGCCTATCCAGACTACCGTGAACATCTTCCACGAGATGTCCGACTATTTCGTATCCATCCGCCAGCTTTTTGAAGGATCCTTCCAATGGTCAGACATTCTGCCATGGTACTACACGCCTAAGTACATTGCCATCACAATACCCATTGCGGTACTTGTAGGATTGCTCCTATTCTTTATTTTCTGCTGGCGCAAAAAAGAAGACCGATTCTGGTCCTTTGCCCTATTTTTCACTTTCTTCTTCCCCATTTTCTGGTTATCATTCAGTCACGCCAACATTTATGGTGGCTGGCGTCACGCCCTATTCGCCTACCCACCTATGGTTGTTGCTGCCAGTCTGGGCTTTGACGGCATCATGCAATGGATAGAAGAAAAAGTAGCGGCACGAAAATGGGACAGTCCATCCCCAAAAGGGAAATGGATAGTCAACCTCAGCGCGACTGTTGTGTTCCTGCTTTTGTTAATCGGACCGATTCGTCATATTGCGGCAAACCATCCTTACGAATACATCTATTTCAACGAATTCATTGGCGGCATGGATAAGGCTTATGGAAATTACGAGTTAGACTACTATTATAACTCCACGCGAGAGGCCGCTGAATGGGTCATTGCCCATGCAGATAAAAATGCGGACGGTTCCAAAGTCAAGGTAGCCACTTGGCACACCGCCTCAGCCAATTATTTCTTCCGAAAAGACACTGCCGATTTTCAAGTGGTGTTCGCCCGCTGGTATGAAAAAGAGACTGTGGACTGGGATTACGCCATTTTCACCATCACGGGTATTAACGCAGAATATCTCAAAAATCCGGCCTTCCCACCCAAGAACACCGTCAAGACCATTGATGTTGATGGGGTGCCCATTGGCATCATCCTCAAACGAGAAGACAAAAACGACTTTATGGCCTACGAAGCCAAAGGGCGCCAACAATACGACTCCGCCAAAACATACGCCCTAGCCGCCTTGCAACACGACCCAGAAAATCTGGGCGCCTTGCAGTGCTTGGGAGAGGTTTACGGCCGCATGCAGAAACCCGACAGTTCTATATTTTATTTGGAAAAATACCTAAAAATGGACAGCAAGTCTGAGGCCGCCAACTACTTGAAGGCATACGCTTTTGTGGTCAAAAACGACTATCCAACCGCATTAAGCATCATTTCAGAGGTGGCCAAAACCAACATCAAATATCAACCAACGCACTACCTCGCCATTCAAATCTACTTGCAACAGCAAGATCTGATATCGGCACAGAAAGAATTTCAAAAGTTGATAGAGCTCGACTTGGTAGACGAAGAGTTTATCCGATTGTGGGTTATTTACCACCACTTGCAAGGCGTCAGCGACAATATGGCCTACGCCAATTTGTACAGGCTTTTAGCACGCAATGCAGAAAAGCGCGGCCGTGACAAAGAGGCCAAAGAATATTGGAGGATGTCGCGTTCCTGCTACTAAATGTGTTTGGCGAAAAGACCGTACACCGCAGTACCGCTTCCGGACATAGACGCATAAACAGCACCACGAGCATAGAATTTACTCTTCAGCATCATCAATTGAGGATGCTGCAAGAAAATTGTATCTTCAAAGTCATTGTGTAAATCCAAAATCCATTCTGGAACAGGTTTTTTGATAATATCTAGAACATCCATTTCTGGCACCTTTGGTACAACGCCAGCATACGCCTCCCGTGTAGAGACAGAAATGTCCGGCTTCACAATGCGGATATCGTAATGAGACAAATCCAAAGATATGGGTTCCAAAATTTCACCTCGACCCGTAGCATACATGGGCACATTATCAATAAAGAATGGGACATCACTGCCCAATTGAGCCGCATAATTTTTCAGTTGATTGTTTTGCACAGGGAGGTGGAACATTTCGGCAAGCATCTTCAGCGTGAAGGCAGCATCTGCGGAGCCACCACCCAAACCGGCACCGCTGGGGATTCCCTTTTCCAAAGTGATTTTCACACCATGGATGTTAAAATCCTGTTGCAGCAGACGGAAGGCCTTTGTACACAAGTTGTCCTCACTGGGACCGATATCTTGCACACTGGTACAGACAAATTCATAATCTTGCGCTGAAGATTCCATCGTCAGCGTATCCGTAAAAAAATCAGTGGGATAAAAAATCGTATGTATTTCATGAAAACCATCCTCACGCTTCCGTAAGATTTGGAGTCCCAGATTGATTTTGCAATTAACTTTTTGAGAAAGCATCATTATACAATATATATATTAGAGTTTCAGTTTGTCGAAGTTCTTGCCAAAGACGCTGGCGGTTTTGGTAATTGTAATAAAAGCAGAGTCATCAATTTCCTTAATAATGCGAGTAACACGAACCTTATCGGTTTTATGGGCCACAATCAGCAGCACATCACTTTCTTGACGATTATAAGAGCCATAACCTTTTAAAAAGGTAGCGCCACGATGCAATTCGGAATTGATGCGATCGGCAATTTCCTTATTCTTGTTGGAAAAAACCATAAACTGATACGTCTGCCGATATCCATCAATAACGATATCCGCGACGAACATATAGACAAAGAGGACCACAAAACTGTAAACGAGTTTTTGGACGTCGCCTAAGATAAAGAAAGAGGAGCCCACGATGATAAAGTTAGCCACGATATTGACCTTCCCATAAGAAATGTTCCGATACTTGCCAATCATGAGGGCAATGATATCGAGTCCGCCCGTATTGCCGCCCCAGTTAATGGCAATGCCCACACCAAGAGCAGAAAGAGAGGCACCGATAATGACGCTCATGAACATATCATCTACAATAGGATGGGTGAAAATGCTCTGACCAATAGAAAAGAAAAGTGACAGCAGGAAAGTGCAAATAAGGGAATTGACGCAGAATTTTGTACCCAAGATTTTCCAAGCAACAGCAATTAAAATCGCGTTTAGCACAAAAGTAGTGATACCGATTGGGATTTTTGTAGCAAAAAAAAGTACGGCCGCAATACCGGCCACTCCCCCACCTGTAACTTCGAAAGGTGTCATGAATGCGGACCATCCAAAGACAAAAACTCCCAAACCAATAGTAATAAAGAGGTAGTTTTTTACTTCTTCCAACAATTTTCTTCGAGTAATCATAGTCAATGTGTTTAATAAAATATCATTAAATCAATCAGTTATAAATTCATTTGAATAAATTTCTGCAAAAGTAGAAAAAAAAATAAAAAATGTTGCACATAATGAAAAAAAATGTATTTTTGCACTCGTTAACACAAGGGGTTAACAGCACGCTTCCTTAGCTCAGTTGGTTAGAGCATCTGACTGTTAATCAGAGGGTCCTAGGTTCAAGTCCTAGAGGGAGCGCAAAGAAAAGCACCTATTCTCAATGAGTTAGGTGCTTTTTTTGTTGCCTTCCGGATAGGGGGAAATGTGGCGATTTCAACAGGTTTTGGGTAAAAAATCTATAATAGTTCACTAATTTTCGGTGAGCTCAACTTGTTGGAAATCAAGATAACAGCAATGGCAACAATAGGATATGAAATCAGCAATTATGCAAAGGGAAACGGCTCCATTAGTGTTCGTCTCCGTTTGACACATAACAAGAAGAACAAGTATTTCAGCAGTGGTATCTTCGTCACAAGAGACGACCTGACAAAATGTGGAAAGATACGAAATAAGGAGATTGCTTCACTAATTAGTGAAATGGTTCTGGACTACACCAGACGGATAGCAGAATGTTCAATAGAAATCAACCGATGTTCCGATGTAAATGAAGTGTATCGTATTATTACAAAAGAAGATAAACTAATTCACCGAGATATAGATTTCTTTGACTATGCACAAAAGTTTATGGAAAATAAAGAGAGTGAAAAGACTGCTTCTGGATATAGAACAATGCTATCTTCATTTCAAACATTTATTAAGAAGAAAACAATTGCTTTCAATGATATCACACCAACCGTATTACGTTCATACATAGATTATCTTGACCCAAAGCGGCGACGTTCGTCACAATATCTGACCCTAATAAAGTCAATATTCAATTCTGCCATTAAAGAATATAATGACGAAGCAATCGTTATTAAGAACCCATTTTCAAAGATAGATATGCCCAAACCCCCTGTTCCTGAAAAACGTGGACTAACAGTTGAACAGATACGGGCAATTGCCAATCATAAATCTATGGGCAAACGAGAACAATTTGCCAAAGAAATGTTCCTTTTATCTTTTTGCCTTGTCGGAATAAATGCAATTGACCTCTACGATTGTGACCAGATAGAAGGGGATAAAATAACCTACTATCGTCATAAGACCCGTGGACGGAGAGATGATAATGCTAAAATGGTTGTTGCTATACCTCCTATTGTGAAAAGTATTGTTGAGAAGCACCGGGATAATACCAATAAAAAGGTTTTCAATCTGCATATCCGTTATGCTGAAAGCGGTAATCTAAATGCAAATATCAATAAGGGATTGAAGGTAATTGGTAAAAAGTTGGGTATAGAGAACCTTCAAATGTATTGTGCAAGACATAGTTGGGCAACCATTGCTGCAAATGACTGTTGTATGGATATATATACAATTCATAAAGCACTGAACCATACCACCAGTAAATTGAAAATAACGGAAACTTATATTAGGGAAAATTGGGATTGGTTGGAAAGAGCGAATAATCAGGTGCTGGATTATGTCTTTGGTGAAGCAGATATCAATGATTTTCTGCTCTAATGTATATCACGGGAACAGACTTCTTGAACATTCTGCTATCCGTCTGGTGTAGTCCAGAACCATTTCACTAATTAGTGAAGCAATCTCCTTATTTCGTATCTTTCCACATTTTGTCAGGTCGTCTCTTGTGACGAAGATACCACTGCTGAAATACTTGTTCTTCTTGTTATGTGTCAAACGGAGACGAACACTAATGGAGCCGTTTCCCTTTGCATAATTGCTGATTTCATATCCTATTGTTGCCATTGCTGTTATCTTGATTTCCAACAAGTTGAGCTCACCGAAAATTAGTGAACTATTATAGATTTTTTACCCAAAACCTGTTGAAATCGCCACATTTCCCCCTATCCGGAAGGCAACAAAAAAAGCACCTAACTCATTGAGAATAGGTGCTTTTCTTTGCGCTCCCTCTAGGACTTGAACCTAGGACCCTCTGATTAACAGACTAATAAACTTTACTTCTTATCGCTCCCTGCAATAGTCTGTTCTGTAAAGCACCATTTCTGTATTAGTGAACTATTATAGATTTCCGGCCACTCTAATAGTTCACCGCTGTGACGATTTCTACGCTATCTGTTTTATCTTTCTTAATGTATTGATTGCCGTTCCCGTGAGTTTTGATACGTTGGCGAGACTGTATCCTTTTTTCAACAAACGTATCTGCTCTGAATATTGTTCTCTCATTTGTTCAGCGGTTTTACGGTATCCTGTTTTCCGTCCGACCACACCGCCATTCTCCCTGTAATGATGGTACCCGCTTTCCATTCTTGAACGTATAAGACCACGCTCCATACTATTGAATTGGGCCAAGATTCCGAGAATCAGTTGTGCAATCGGGTTCGGGTGTCCGTCGGGCTGCAAAGTCTCCAAGCCGTTCTGCAAAATGTAAACGCTAACACCCTGCTCGGTGAGTTGCTCAATGACGGTGAGGAAGTCCACGGCTCGCCTTGACAATCGGGAACATTCGTAAATCAAGACCTTATCAACTTCATTGTTGGCAACGAAGTCAAGAAGTTCGGTAAGGGCGGCACGCTCTTCTACCTTCTTCGCTCCGCTTATCTTCTCGCTGAACTCACATACGACTTCGTGACCATTG
>JAKSMD010000002.1 GCA_024400815.1 Bacteroidales bacterium
TTTGTTGTCTTGTGTGTTTATATTTTGTTGTTAGTTGCTGTGCAGTGCGCCGTCCCTTTTTGTTTCATTTCAAGAGATTTCCAATAGTCATACGATATCTTTATCTGTTCAGCGGCAGACATTAAATTAAAAGTTTTTTATAAAATAGGTTGTTATAATAAAAAATTTCTACTTTTGCAGAACTTATTTTTGAAATAAAACAATTATTCATATTATTAACCAAATTCAATCTCTATGAAAAAACATTTACTTCTCGTACTTGTTTTGTTGATGGGCATTTTCAGTCTTCGGGCTCAAAACAGCTGTACCCCACCAACAGGACTGAATGCGCATCTTCATGCGCCCAACTGGCAGAATGTAAACCTCACTTGGAATCCTGTTGTGGATCTCACAGAGGCCAATATCCAGTGGTCAACAACCTCGTATGACACAAAAATCGGCGCGGATGGTCCCTTTGATTTCACCGGCGTCATCCGTTTCGAACCCAGTGACCTGGCTAACTACAGCGGTCGTTCATTAACTGCGGTAAGCTTTGTGCCAGGTGAAACCCAGTCCGTCTGCACCTACTCCATTCGAGTATGGCAAGGCGGCAGCTACAGCAACAACACCTTCACACCGGGCACGATGATTGTGGACCAACTGATTACATCACCGTTGACCGTTGAAACCCTCAACACCATTTTATTGGACAACCCAGTGACCATTGACCCGACCCAAGAATTGTGGATCGGTATTCGATGCAACACCACCGCCGGCTTCCCATTAGGTGCAAGCGGCAATGGCGTCATTGCGAACAAAGGCGAGCTCATTCTCTCTGATAGCATTTGGGAAACCCTTACAGAATCAGAACTTACGGATTACAACTGGCTTATTATTGGAACCTTAACTGAAGATGCCAACATCCTCTCCGGTTACAATGTGTATCGTGACAACAGTTTGTTGGGAATGGTTCCTTCCACCTCTTTTTTAGACTCCGTTGCGAATGGAACCTACTTATATGAAGTAACCGCGGCTTATGCCAATGGCTGTGAATCAGACCCTATTTCTGTGAGCGTCACTATGGCCGAAAACCCCTGCTTCAACTGTTTAGACAGTGTCATTGTAGGCACGGGCACTTCTACATCTTATGTGTTGCCACTTAACACTTTCTACAATTATTCTTATTCACAACAAATCTATACGGCTTCCGAATTGGGCAACATCGACGGGGCCATTCCTTGTATTAGTTTCCAATACATCTACACTTCTGACCAATCCAAAAACATTAAAGTCTATATGGGCAACACCTCCAAGAGCACATTTGCTGGTTCTACCGATTGGGTGCCCGTAAATGACATGTATCTTGTTTTTGACGGAACGATTGATTTTATTGCCAATATGTCTAACAATTGGGTGAATATTCCTTTGGACATCCCATTCGAATGGGACGGCAGCAGCAACATCGTTGTGGCTGTTTTGAACAATACGGGCGACTATGTATCTAGCAGCAGCCCAACCTTCAATACGCACAGCGCCAGCAGCAAATCCCTTTACATTCAAAATGACAGCAGTCCGTACGACTTGAGCACTTCCCTTTCTGGCACCGTAGGCTCTGAAAGAAACAACATTCGCTTTATGATAGGCGAACCTGTCACCTGTCCTATGCCATCTCACTTCACAGCATCCAACATCACACACGAAAGCGCTGAGTTGAGTTGGTGGTCTCGCGGTGTTGAAGGCGGCTACGAAGTCGTCGTTGTGCCCGAAGGCAGCAACTTGAGCAGCGAAACTCCTATTTTCGTCAGCGACACTTTCTATACTGTAGAAAACTTGACCGAAAACACCCATTACACCATCTACATGCACTCTATCTGTGGCGGCGAGAACAGTTCCTGGCTGCAAGTGCAAATCCACACCAACTGCTTGCCTGTAGATGAACTTCCTATCATTGAAGATTTCGAATCTTATTCAACAAGCACCTTAGCCTTCCCAGACTGCTGGTCTAAAATCGCCAACGGCAGTTATCCGTACATCACTAACACTTCAGCGGGAACAGGTACGGGAAGTCTTTATTTCTACTCCTACACGAATGCACCTTGTTACGCTATCATGCCTCCAATCGATGAAACGATTGACATGTCCTCCCTGCAGATCAAATTCAAAGCCAAAAACACATCCTCCTCATACGGACACCTTGAAGTCGGCGTCATGACCGACCCAACGGATGTAAGCACGTTCACTTCGATTAAAACCTTTGATGGCACCAATTACCCATCTACCAACACCTGGTACGACTTCATCGTCTATTTGAACAACTACATGGGCAGTGGCAAGTACATCGCATTCCGCTCACCTGGCGACTACACCAGTTATGTATATGTTGATAACATCGAAGTCAACACCATCAGTGGTTGTGGCTCTCCAACAAACTTAACCGTCAACCATATAGCCGGCACCTCTGCTTTGTTGAATTGGGAAGCCAGCGAATTAACCAGCGCATCCGATGTTTACACCATTGAATATAGCGAACATGGCATGGACAACTGGTTTTCTGCTTCCACTACCGACAACGGTCAATACCTCCTCAGCGGTTTGCAAGCTGAAACCTCCTATGACGCTATGCTGTATGTCAGCTGCGATAATGGCACCAGCGACACCTCATTCATCACCTTCTCCACTTCTTGCTTGGCAAATATTAACAGAACCATAGGCAATGGAACGACAACGAACACATACATTCCATCCTACTCTTTCTACAGTTATGGTTACTCACAACAGATTTTCAAAGCTTCAGAAGTAGGCGATGCTGGTACATTGAGCGAACTCTCACTCTATTTGAGCAACTTGGCACAACAAAGAATTTATAAGTTCTACTTGATGCACACCACGGCCTCATCTTCCGCCACTTGGCTGCCAACCGATTCCGCACAACTCGTTTTTGAAGGCAACCAAACTCTCACAAGTGGTTGGAACACCTTCTCCTTCACCAATCCATTCTTCTATAATGGTACTGACAACTTGGCCTTGATTGCTATTGATATGACGGGATCCTATGTTTCCGGCAACTCTTGGCTTGGTCACACCGGCGATGCCAACTGCTCTCGTTATGCTTATCAAGATGGTACTGCATACAGCATTAACTCTTTGCCTTCCAGCGGTACCATAAACAGCAGCAATTTCCGCAACAACATCATCTTCAGCACTTGCGATGATGAAGCAACTTGTGTGGCTCCTAACCTCATCATCAACCAGGTTACCAATTCCAGCGCCAACCTCATCTGGGCTCCTGGCAATATGGAAGCCGCTTGGGAATTGGAATACAGACTGGATTCCGATACGGACTGGACCTCATTGGGTACGCAGAGTTCCACAGAATACTACTTGGACAACTTGATGTCTTCAACCACCTACCACATCCGCTTACGCAGCGATTGTGGCGGCGAATACAGCAACTGGGTAGTGGCTAATTTCACAACAGAATGTGACTATGTAACCACCCTTCCGTTCACCGAAAACTTCGATTCGTATGCTTCCTCTGATTATCCAGATTGCTGGTCAAGAAACAGCACTTACACCAGCTACGATTATCCATACATATCTAGTTCTTACGCGCACTCCGGCAACATGGGCTTATACATGACCAATGGTAGCTCATCTTACTATACCATAGGTGCTTTGCCGCGCTTCGACGATTCTATCGAAATGAACAACTTGCTTATTGGGTTCAGCACTTACTTCACCAGCAGTTCCTACTTTGTAGAAGTGGGTATCATGAGCGATCCTGCCAATGCAAGCACCTTCACCCCGCTGGCAACCATTCATCCCAACAACACCAGCACTTGGGAATTGCAAGAAGTGATGAGCAACAGCTACACAGGCAATGGCCAATTCGTAGCCTTCCGTATGCCTTCCGGCATCAGCAATTATGCTTACATGGATGACATCTATGTGGATGTAATTCCAACTTGTCCGCACATCAACAACTTGGCAGTCAGCAATATTGACTCTGCAGATGCAACGCTTACTTGGGACGCAGGCGGCGATGAAGGCGAATGGGAGATTATCATTCTCCCAGCTTCCCAAGCCGTCAATGTTGACTTCGACACTTGCAGTACTGTTTTCGCTTACAGCACTTCCTACGAAATCAACAACTTGGAGCCTTCTACACAATATACCGCATTTATTCGCGCTAATTGTGATGCTTTTGATCAAAGTACTTGGACCAGCTTGACCTTCCAAACGCTTCAAATTCCAAGTTACCTTCCATACACTTGTGATTTTGAGACTGACCAATCTTGGTCATTTGTCAATGGCAGTTGCGCCAACCAATGGTGTATCGGCACAGCGACCAACAATGGTGGCACACACGCTATGTATATCTCCAGCGACAATGGGGCAACCAACAGTTACAACACCTCTTCATCTGCCAATGTCTGGGCTTATAAGGACATTTACTTCCCTGCAAGTACAAACACATTTGTGCTCGAATTCGATTGGAAAGCCTACGGTGAAAGCGGCTATGACTACATCTCTGTTTTCTATGGCGAACCCGAAGAACCGATAGCTGGCTCAGCATTAGTATTTCCTTCGAATGCTACGCAATTGCAGCCTAACGTAAATAGCAGCTACCCGACCTACTTCAATATGCAAAGCACCTTCCAGCACTATTTCATCGAGATAGCACCATTCACAAATGCGGGCGTAAAACGTATCTATTTCTTGTGGCATAATGATGGTTCTGGAGGTACTACTCCTCCGGGTGCAGTTGACAATGTCTCCGTCTATGAAGCTACTTGTCCTGCTCCAAGCAACTTACATGTATCCAACACCACCCCTTCCTCTGTAGAAATAGATTGGACTGCTAATCCGAACTCCACATCATGGAATATTATTTACGGAGCAGATGGCTTCGACCCTGCCAATGGCGGCACCACCATCAATGTAACCTCACATCCGTACGAAATCACCAATCTGAACACTGATACCTACAACTTTTATGTCTCCACCGATTGCGGTTCTGACGGACAAAGTGCTCTGATTGGACCGATTACAGCGGCTCCTGGTTCCATCAACATGCCGTCTTCTGGAACACAAACCGTTAGTATATGCGGCGGTCACATTTATGACGATGGCGGCATTGCAGGCGATTACTCTAACAGTTGTAATGGAACACTCACCATTAATCCGGACGCTGCCGGTATGGCCGTTCAACTCACGGGCACTTACGACACAGAAAACAGTTATGATATACTGACCATCTATGATGGCACCTCAACGGGGGGCACTGTCTTGGGCACATTCACCAATACGGGTAATATCAACGTAACCTCCACAACAGGTTCTTTGACCTTGCATTTCACTTCTGATGGCAGTGTACAATATTCCGGTTTCGCCTTGACCGTCTCCTGTGTTCCATTAAGTGCTTCCTGCGATGAACCTACCAATGTTCAAGTTTCTCCAGGCATCAATACGGCCACTGTAACATGGACCCCTGGCGGCACAGAATCCTCATGGTATCTCCAATACAGAACTGCAAACGGCTCATGGAGTTCCAGCGTCACAGCAAGCACTCCAACTTACACGCTCACTAACCTTACGGCTTCTACAGCGTATGAAGTCAGAGTACAGGCCAATTGCGGCGGCACAACCAGCGACTGGGCAAATGCTTCTTTCACTACTACCAGCGAAAATAGCTGTCCTACGCCAACCAACTTCCGTGTTGAAAGCCAAACTAACAACAGCGTAACCTTTGCTTGGAATCAAGAAGCAGGCACCGCTACCGAATGGGAAATCAACTACAAAGCCAACTCTGCAAGTGCTTGGACCAATGTCACAGTTAACAACAACCCGTTCACCATTACCGATTTGCAGCAAGATGAAAGCTATCAAGCCCAAATCATCGCTCACTGCGGCAATGGCATCAACAGCGACGCCTCTCCTGTTATCAGCTTCACCATTACGGGTGTCAACGACTACTTGCTCGAAAAGGGCGTCAGTCTCTTGCCCAACCCAGCCACCAACTATGTTGACATTATGGTCAACGACAACAATGTCATCCTCGACGAACTCTATGTTTACGATGTCTATGGCAAATTGCTCATGACCATCTCCGTGGACAGCAATCCGACGCGCATCGACATCAGCGACTTGGCTTCAGGCATGTATATGGTACGCATCTTCAGCAACAACAGCGTTGTCAACAAATCTTTCATCAAGAGATAATCTTTCAATCTATAGAACATTTAAGGTGGTCGAAAACGGCCACCTTTTTTATTATATATCATAGGTTGCAGTTGTAAAATGCAACCATTTTTTGTATCTTTGCCGCGCTTTTATACAAGCAAAACAACAAATAAATTTTTAATTCAAATTTTGTTTCTATGAACAACGCAAACTATGTATTTAGAGAACCTCTAAATGAACCCGTGTATTCTTATGCGCCGGGAACACCTGAAAGAAAACTTTTACAAGAAGAATTAGATAGACAATACAATAAAGTCATTGAAATCTGTCCGATCATAGGTGGTAAGGAAATCAAGACTGGCGACATGGGTCAAGTAGTCATGCCAACTGAACACAGCCATGTTTTGGCAAAATATCATAAGGTAGGTGAAAAAGAAGTCCAAATGGCTATTGATGCCGCTATGGCTGCAAAAAAGGACTGGGAAGATATGCCTTGGATTCAAAGAGCATCCATCATGATGAAGGCAGGCGAACTCTTGGCCACCAAATACAGATACATCCTTAACGCATCTTGTATGCTCGGCCAAGGCAAGAGCCCTATGCAAGCTGAAATCGACTGTCCTTGCGAAGCCATCGACTTCTTGCGTTTCAACACCTATTTTGCTTCTCAATTGTATGGTCAACAACCGATTTCCGACCACGCAACTTTGAACCGCAACGAATATCGCGGAATGGAAGGATTCGTTTATGCTATCACTCCGTTCAATTTCACCTCTATCGCATTGAACCTCAATGTAGCTCCAGCTTTGATGGGCAATGTTACCATCTGGAAACCGTCCACCACCGCTATTTTGTCAAACTACTATTTGATGAAATTGTTACAAGAAGCAGGTTTGCCAGACGGCGTCATCAACTTCTTGCCGGGCAGCGGTTCTGTCATCAGCAGCGTGGCCTTCAAATCTCCGCATCTTGCCGGCATCCATTTCACCGGTAGCACTTCCACTTTCAAAAGCTTCTGGAAACTCATTGGCGAAAATATCGATATTTACAACACTTATCCTAAAATCGTCGGCGAGACAGGTGGCAAAGACTTCATCTTTGCACACAAAACTGCTCCTGCCCGCGAATTAGCAGTGGCTATCCTCCGCGGCGCTTTCGAATACCAAGGTCAAAAATGTTCTGCCGCTTCCCGCGCTTATGTTCCAAAATCTTTGTGGGAACCGACATTGAACCATATTAAAGAAATGATGAAGACCGTGAAGATGGGCGATGTCCGTGACTTCTCCAACTTCGTAAATGCAGTTATCGATGAAAAATCCTTCGACAACATTGCCGGTTACATCGACAGAGCAAAAGCTTCTAACGATGCAGAAATCGCTTTGGGCGGCCACTACGACAAAACGGTCGGCTACTTCATCGAACCGACTATCATCGTAGCTAAAACTCCAAAATACGAATCCATCTGCGAAGAAATCTTCGGACCCGTCATCACTATTTATGTATATGAAGATGACAAATTCGAAGAGACCTTGCATCTCTGCGACGAGACCTCTCCTTACGCTCTTACCGGTTCTATCTTCTCACAAGACCGCTATGCTATCGAAAAGGCAGAACAAATTCTTCGTCACACCGCAGGCAACTTCTACATCAACGACAAACCGACAGGCGCTGTAGTCGGCTGCCAACCTTTCGGCGGCGCTCGTGCATCCGGCACCAACGACAAAGCCGGCAGCATCCTCAACCTCGTTCGTTGGATCAGCGCCCGCTGCATCAAGGAAACTTATTCTCCAGCTACGGATTACGGTTATCCTTTCCTTGCAAAATAAGCAAACCTTATACAAACAAAAAAGACGCTCCAGTGGGGCGTCTTTTTTTTATCGTAGCAAAAAATTAGCGCAAATAGAAGGTAATCACTTCGGGCGAATCCACCGAGACCAACTCGGAACCGAATCCGTGATGCATCAGAAAATCTCTGAACTCCTTGTTGGAGTACGCATATACCGTGGCTTTTCCCTTCGGCTTAATTAGGTCATTGACAGAAATGTAAATAACCTTATCTTTGCTTGAAAAGGGTTTGGTCAGATAATTGAATCCTTTTTGATTAAAAGATAAAGAGACCACCGTATCTGAAACCGTCACCGATTGTTTGCCTTCTGGAAGGTCATAGCACACCACCTTAAAGTCCATCGTAACCCTGTAATCTTTCGAAAAAGTCACAATAAACCAACCGGCCGTGGCAATAGCCAAGCATACCAAAAAGGAAAAAGACGGCAACTTCTGTTTCAGTGTTTTATCTGCCATACGCTATTCAATTATTCTTTTTTTGCTTTTTCTGCATTTTTCAATTGATTGTCATCAATAGAAATAGCGGCTTGTTCAATTTCAATACGAACATCATTTGCGATTTCAATTACAAAGGTGTTTTCTTTAACATCCACAATCTTGCCGTGAATACCACCAATGGTTGTAACTTTGTCGCCTTTTTGCAGACCTTTTCTGAATTCTTCTACTTGTTTCTGTTTCTTCTGTTGCGGACGAATCATGAAGAAATAGAAAATAACAATAATTAAAAGAATGAAAAGGAGTGTCATACTACCACCACCTTTCGGTTGTGCTGCAGCTTGTAAAAGAGGAAGCATTTGGATCATAATTGTATTTTTTTAAGTGAATAAATAATTATTTCGGTACAGAAACATTGGCCGTAATGGTCAATATGGTTTCAGCCGGATAGGTGTTGGCGCCCACTAAAATGCGCTTGGTCACCTTACCGCTTTGAGATTTGGAATCAAAAGTGACTTGAATTTCGCCAGATTCACCCGGACGAATTGGGGCCTTCGGCGGCGTAGATGTCGTACATCCACAAGTGGCTTCTGAAGAATAAATAATCAAGTTGGATTTACCCGTATTCTTGAATTTGAAAGAATAGGTCAAACGCTCGCCTTGGACCACTTCGCCAAAATCGTAATTTGTTTTTTCGAAAGTGATAACCGGCAATTTCTTAGCGTCCTTTTTGGACATGCCGTTTGCCGTTTGCGGGCAATGAACATCAGAGGTTTTGAATCCCCCAACCTCTTCCTGTTTTTGATGGCAAGATTGAAATGCCATCAAACTGAAAACCACCAATATTAATGTAAGTTTTTTCATATTTCTAATTTTGGAACAATCCGCGACCCGTCTTATGCAATCTATTTTGGTCGCGCAAATCAATAATAAGTCTATCTAATATACCATTGATGAACACTTTGCTCTTATCAGAACTGTACAATTTGGCCAAGTCAATATATTCATTCATCGTAACCTTCACGGGGATGGTTGGAAATTCTGTGAACTCGCAAATAGCCATCTTCATCAACAGCACATCCATGCCAATCACGCGTTCGAGTTCCCAGTTTTGGAGTTTCGACTCAATCATAGTTTCATATTCTGCATCGTGTTCGATTGTTTTTCTAAACAAATCGCGGCAGAATTGTTCATCATCGGTGCTGTTTTTGAAAAGTTTCAAGATTTTGCAATCATCGCCTTTGCTCTGTTTGAAATCTTCAATGTTTTTATACAACATTGCCAAGGCCTCTTCGTAATCATCCACCCAGTTGGGATCCTTTTCGCCAAAGAACCAATGCATATATTCGCTTTCCGCAAAAATGTTTTGGATGATGGACAAAACCAATTGCTTGTCTTCCTCATAACTTCTGCTTTTACGCTTCATATAGGCCTTATAATCATCGAATTCCTCAATGGTGTGGAAGAGACGGATAATAAAATCATCATCATTGGTCCAGTTGATATGATATTTTTGAAAGAGCAATTTCAGCGTCGTGTTATTCTCAATTTGAGCAATAATCTGGTTCTCCACAAACTTCGTATTCGGATTGAGATCCTCTTCCGTCGGGTTGTTTTTGCCCTTCAAATCTTCTAACTTCCTAGTTCTATAAAATGTCATTTCCGGCAAGATAGAAAAAAACCACAAAAAGAGCGCATAGGTGTTTTTCACCGTACTTACCAGCTCATTTTCTGCCGTCACAACATTTTGATACGGCTTCATGCTATGGGCATAAAGCGCCTGCATCGTTTTGGTTCGCAAAAATCTTCTGCTAATCATAATTTCAAGTTCGGTTAGTGAATCGAATTATTTCAAAGTAAAGGAGCTTTCGCCAAGATATTGGTCATCCGTGAAAACTTGGACAATGTATTTGCCCTTGATCGCTTTGTCGTCGGATGGCAAATCCCAAGTCAAGGCAACCGATTGGGAGGACTTGTTGTAATTCACCACTTGCTTGGATGAATATTGCAAGCGTTGGCCATCGTGTACGAAAGAGTAGCTGTCGCCATTGCCCATTGTCAGCACCTTGCCCGTTCCGGGAAGTGCGATACGGCAATACACATTGACAGGACCGGGTTCGATAAGGGAGTTTTCGCCCAAGATCAAAGTCGTCTTAATGCGTTTCACGGCAGAAGCTTTATCGGTTACTTCTTCTACGCCTTTCTTCTTCACATTGTAACCAGCACTATGAATATTATATGCTTTGTAAACGGCGGCGTTGGAAATCTTGGCATTCAAATCGTCATTGGACTTTTGAATATTCGCTTTATCTTGGCGCTCCGTTTCCAAATCTGCCTTCACTTGCGTGTTTTCATCTTTCAAAGCCTTATTTTCTTGATAGAGCTTATCCATCTCTTTCACATACTCTTGAGAGATGTTCTGCAATCTTGCCAATTGCTTTTTGATTTTTCTGTAATCGGCTTGAGAATTAATCAACTCTTCAATTTGAGCGGCATTTGCCATAATCAAACTATCTTTTTCACTCAACTGATCAGAGAGGTCACCGTATTGGGCTTTGATTTTCTCATGTTCAGCCATTAGAGAATCGAGTTCGGATTGAAGCTCGTTTTTGCTTTCTTCCACTTTGATGTATTCCTTATTTGTCACTGGTTTAGCGAAAAATCCGAAATAGAGTGTGGAAAGGAAGAACAGGCCCGCGAGGGCGCCTAAAATAATCACCCATTTTTTCAACGGATTTTCATTTCCGTTTTGGGCCCCATTTTCATTTGAATAAGAACTTGTCGTTTGCATTTTTATGTATGTTTATTTTTATCAAAATAGGTTCAAATAACGCTTTTCTTCGCAAATAATTGTGGTATTTGCTTATTTTAGCAACAAATATTTATAAAGTTCTTTAGGAACATAAAGCGTTTTATTTTTCGGCATATAAACCACTACAGAAGAAAGGTCATAGCGTTTCTTGTTAACTGTAACATAGCTGGTATAGCTATCCACCACCAATGTGTTTTTCTTATACTTAGCAGTCAGTCGATATTGGGAGGGTGAAATGCTATCTATTTGGTACTGATAGTCGGCAAACACCTTACGATGGTCAACAAAGAGTTCGTCTGACAAATCGCGAAGCGGTTCCGTCATGCCCATTTGCTTGCAAAGATACTGATTGACTTCAATATTTGTTGGACAACCAGAGAGCACATCGCCTTTGGGATGATAGACGGCCAAAAAGACATTTTCCATGGTGTGTCCGAAAGTAGTGAATCCGAAATAGGTTCTGCCATACAGCACTTGGCTCAGCATTTTAGAAAGCGACAGCTGAGCGCGTTGTTCTTTCGGCAAATCGGATTTCTTATAGTCGTGAGCCGTTTTCAGATAGGCCACTTCTGCTTCATCCACATCAATGTTAAAATTTGTTTTGAAAAGGGCCGGCCAGTCGGTCGGTTCCACCTTATTCATCTTTTCCGTCATTGTCGCAATGGAAATTTTATAGTCGTCCACCGTCTGCATGATTTGCTTCAGTGAAAGTTTATCGTAGCCGTGGTTGGATTTGGCATTGCCCACCGTCAAAGCGCTGGTGCCGTGGTCAGGGGCAATGAGGACCAATGTGTTGCCATCCTTCTGAGCAAAATCCAAGGCTACCTTGCAAGCTTGGTCAAAAGCAAGGAAATCCGTAATGGCGGCCTTTGCGTCATTATCGTGTGCGGCCCAGTCCACCTTACTGCCTTCCACCATCATAAAGAAGCCATTGGGATTGCTAGAGAGCAATTCTATGGCCTTTTGGGTCATCTCAGCCAAAGAAGGCAATTTGGTTGTATCGCGTTCCATGTCGTACGGCATCGCATAAGGTTCAAACAAAGCCCAGCAGGGTGCTGATTGGCAGCTGCGCAAGCCCTTCACATCGTCCAAATAAATGTTATAGCCGTTTTCTTTCAAAAAGGATTGTTCAGGTTCTTTGAGATAGGAAACGCCTCCGCCTATCACAACATCTACTTTATTGTAAACCATTTGTTTAGCAATGCCTTCAGCATCTCCGCGATCGTAAGTGTGAGCCGCGCAATCAGCCGGAGTGGCATGAGGAAAATTGCAAGTGAACACCAAACCCGTGGATTTCTCCTGTTGACGTTTAGCATATTCCAACAAGGTTGCTTGCGGCTGGTAGGCCCTTGTTTCATCTATTGGAACCAAGTCATGGTCGGTTTTCACAGGATAAGTGGAAACGAAGGCCGTCTGCGTCGGCTGTCCCGTCATATAGCATGAAGTGGTTGGGGCCGAGTCGCCAATAGGCGCATCGGAAGAGTTCGTACGCACCAAGCCCGTCAAAAACGGGTCAATATTCAAAGAAGACTTGGAAGAGTCCATATAAGTCTGATACCAACGGGCTGCCGACAAAAGACTCGTAGATGTTCCGTCTGGAATCATCACGATCACATTTTTCACGTGAGCTGTTTGTGCTATTATGGATAAAGCAAACAGACACAATATGTTACAAAGAAAGAACCTTTTCATCAAGAAGCATATTTAGAAGTTGCAAAAATACAAAAAATAGCATGGAAATATGGGCAGAAAACCACGATTAAAAAAATAAAATCCTAAGATAATTTTGTGTACATTTGCACGCTTAAAAAAAGTTAAAATAAATTATGACTGATAGAGAATTCGCACCCATCATACCGCGCAGCAAAAAGACGAGATTACGCTACAGAGTGGCCGTGCTGGGCGGTGGCAGTTGGGCAACAGCCATTATCAAAATCATATCTGCAAACTTAGAGCACATCCACTGGTGGATGCGTTCTGCGGAAGCAGCCGAAGAAATCATGAAATACGGGCACAATCCCAAATACCTGAGTTCCGTATTTATCAACCCCGAGGAAGTCAAAGTCAGCACCGACATCAAGGCTGTGGTGAGCAAATCCGACTATGTCATCATCGTCACGCCATCCGCCTATCTGCATGAGACTTTAGAGCCGCTGAAGCGCAGTCAGCTCAACAAGAAAAAGATTATCCTGGCCGTCAAGGGCATAGTTCCCGAAACGATGCAGCTCATCAGCGATTATATGCAGACACAGTTCAAGGTGCCGTTGGAAAACCTCTCCATCATCAGCGGACCCTCCCATGCGGAAGAAATCGCGCAAGAGAAATTCACCTTCCTTACCGCTGCTTCCACCAATCAAGAATTGGCAGAAACCGTGGCCAAGTTCTTCACCAACCGCTACTGCCGCGCTTCCGTGTCCAACGACTTGATGGGCGCAGAGCTGGCCATTGTGTTAAAAAATATTTATGCGCTCGGCGCCGGCATCTACAGCGGACTCGGCTACGGCGACAATTTCATCGCCGCCTATGTCGCCAACTGCGTCAAGGAGATGAAGTATTTTGTGGATCAAGTCTATCCCGACGAAAACCGGCATGTCTCCGACTCCGTGTATTTGGGCGACTTGCTCGTCACCGCCTACTCCACCTACAGCCGCAATCGACTTTTCGGCATTATGATAGGCCACGGACTTTCGGTACGTGTCTCGCTGCTTGAATTGCGCATGGTTTCTGAAGGATACACGGCCTGCCGCTGCGTACACGAAATCAACAAGAAATACCTTGCCCACATTCCGATTGTGGAGACTATTTACGGCGTTCTATACGAAAACAACAATGTCTCCTCCGAAATGAAACGCATTGCTGAACACTTCCGCTAATGATTCGCTTTGTAAAACATAAGGACATTCTGCCAGAAAAATGGGACACGGCCGTGCTCGAATCCCCATTTCGCACCGTTTTCTGCACCTATCGAATCTTGAACGCCCTCACGCAAGGTTCTACTTGGAACGCCCTCGTGATGGACGATTACGATTATGTGATGCCCCTGCCCGAACGGTCCAAGTTTTACATTCGCTACATCTATACCCCATTTTTTCTGCCCCAGATGGGCATCTTTTCCGCCAAGGCGGTTACCGCAGCCATCGTTTCCGACTTCTTTAACGCCATTCCGAAAACCTTCAAGCAAATCGACGCGCTGCTCAATGTTTCCAACGACTATTCCGACATTGAGTCCCACACGATTTCGTTAGTTTCTCATCAATTGAAACTCTCTGCGCCCTACTTGGAACTATATGCCGGATTCTCGCAAAACACACAACGCAACATCAAATCTGCAAGAAAACAAAATTTAACATTTCAACAAGACCAAGTGACGATTCAAACCATCATTGATTTGTTTAGAAACAATAAAGGGCAGGAAAACAGCGTCCATTTCAAGGACGCAGACTATCAACTGCTGGACTCCACCGCCAACATCCTGAAAGAGATGGGTATGCTGGATGTTATCAGCGTCCACAATACGGAAGGACAGTGCCTTGCCGGCGCCTTGATGGTCAAAGACTTTGATCGCTATTGGTTCTGGTTTTCCGGTCGCGACAACCAGTTCGCCGCCGCAAAACCCATGTTTTTCCTACTGGATGAATACATCCAAAAACACGCCGAAGAATCCAAATGGTTAGACTTCAATGGTTCGATGAATGAGAATGTCGCCCGCCTGTATAAAGGACTCGGCGGACTGCCCTACCCTGTCAAAATGATTAACTACACCAAAAAGACTTACTGGAATTTACTGCTCAAATTATATCGAAAAATAAAATCTTAAAAAATGAAAAAATTCATCCTTTTCACACTCTTATTTGCTTCCATCACCTGCTTGTATGCTTGTGAGTATAACGACAAACCTATTAAGGTAGAACAACTTCCAGAGAAAGTGATACGCTTCCTCAAAGAAAATTTCTATGGTGTTAAAATTTCTTACGCCGAAAAAGACGGTAAAAAATACGAAGTCAAATTAGAAAACGGCTATTCCGCTGAATTCAACAAAAAAGGAGAATGGCTTGAGGTGAAATGCTATGACGGCATTCCCGGAAACATTATTCCACAAGGCGTTTTCAAATATATTGGTTCCAAATACGATAGAAGTATCCGCATGACAGAAATCAGTCGTGAAAAGCACGGCTACGAGGTAAAGCTCAACAATGGCAAAGAGCTTCTATTTGATAAAAACGGGAATTTTCTGCGCGAAGACGATTAGAATTCATCTAGCACCGTCACCCACTTATAGACTTGGTCGCCACGGCGCACTAAGCTTTTAACGGGAATAGAACAGAACACACCCTTTTCCACCTTTTCGACAGGTTTCAAATCCACACGGATTTCGGAAACGGCATCTTCATACACGCCGGTTGTTGGACCAATGATGAGGATTTCATCCGAAACGGAGAGGGTTTCTTCTTCCATACGAATTTCAGCGACAGAGATATTGCCGAAATAGTTGGTAATGGTACCTACATGTTGTTTAATACGAGTGGCTTGTGATCCATAGCGTGCCGACCATTCGCCCATTTTGCGTCCCAAATAATAGCCATCCCAGAAATCGCGATTATAGACGCTGCGCAAGCGCGTCATCCATTGTTCGGTCAGCGTCTTACAGAAAGTACCATCTTCAATTGCATGCAGGGCCTCGTGATAGCACTGTGTCACTATTTTCACATATTCAGCTGAACGGCCACGTCCTTCAATTTTCAAGATAGAGACGCCGGCCTTGATGATTTTATCCAGAAAACCTATAGTACACAAGTCTTTAGGGGACATAATGTACTTATTGTCCACCAGCAATTCAATTTCGTTATCAGCATCCTGCACTTTATAGGCGCGGCGGCAAGGTTGGATGCAGGCACCACGGTTAGCAGGATAGTTGAAATTATCGAGGCTCAGATAGCATTTTCCAGAAACGGCCATACACAAAGCGCCATGCACGAACATCTCAATCTTGACCAGTTCGCCATGCGGCCCGGTAATATGCTCCTCTTGGATTGTATGGCAGATATCTGCCACCTGGCGCAAAGCACACTCGCGACCCAACACTACCACATCCGCAAATTGGGCATAATAGCGGACTGCTTCCACATTGGTAACATTGCACTGCGTGGAGAGGTGGATTTCCAAACCGATTTGTCGGGCATACTGAATAACGGCCATATCGGAGGCAATGATGGCAGTCACCTGGCACGCCTTGGCTTTATCGAGCAAATCGTGTGCCTTCTGAATCTCGTCATTATATACAATCGTATTGACCGTCAGATAGGATTTCACATGGTGTTTGCGGCAGATGTCGGTAATCTGTTGCAAATCATCCAAAGTAAAATTAGCGGCTGAACGGGAGCGCATATTCAAAGCGCCGACACCAAAATAGATGGAACCCGCACCTGCTTGTATAGCAGCCATCAGGGCTTCATAAGAGCCCGCCGGCGACATGATTTCTACCATAATCAGAATAAATGGATTATAAAAAAAGGAAGTTGAAAACCAAGTGGCTTTCAACTTTCCATTTTATTTTTCAACTTTCTTATTGGACAACATTTTAAGAAAGGCGACTTCTTGTTTGGTTAGGAAGCGCCACATGCCGCGCGGCAAGTCTTTCTTGGTAAGGCCAGCGAAAATCACGCGGTCCAACTTCACCACCTCATAGCCGAGGAATTCGAACATACGGCGAATAATACGGTTTTTGCCTGAGTGGATAGTGATGCCCACCTCTTTTTTAGAGTCAGCGCCTTCAACATATTGCACATCATCGGGGGTAATGAGACCATCCGTCAATTCAATACCGTTGCGCAAAGCAGCCATATCGATAGATGCAAACGGTTTGTCCAGTTCCACCATATAAGTCTTTTCGATTTCCGTGCTCGGATGTGTGAGTTTCTTGGTCAAGTCGCCATCATTAGTGAAAAGCAGCAAACCCGTAGTATCGCGGTCAAGGCGGCCTACTGGATAAATGCGTTCTTCACAAGCGTCGCGAACCAGTTCCATCACATTAGCGCGGTCGCGTTCATCATCGGTAGTAGTGATATAGTCTTTCGGTTTGTTGAGCAACACATAGACTGGCTTTTCGCGTTGGAGCACTTTATCGCCATATCGAACCTCATCGGTAGGCATGACCTTGTGTCCCATTTCGGTAATCACTTCTCCATTCACGGTAATAGCACCGGTAGCGATGAGCACATCGGCCTCGCGACGAGAACAAATGCCCGCATTGGCAATGTACTTGTTCAAGCGGATTGGGCCGTGCTGTTCTTCATATTCCAAAGAAAGAATCTTCTGTTTGCGCGGTGTCTGCCGACCTTCTTGGATACGTCTGCTGACGATTTCGGATAAGATGTCGGATTCAGCGGTGATATTGCGGCGACGCGGGCGATTGTCATCGCGGCCACCCATGCGATCACGCTTGTAATCGCGGTCTCTGCGCGGACGATCGTCATTGTCATTGAAACGGCGGCGCGGGCGGCTCTCATCTTTGTTGAAAGCGCGTTTGCCACGGGAAGGTTTGTCATTACTACTGAAATTGCTACGTCTTGGACGGGAAGATGTTTCTCTTTCTTCACCGTCATTAAAACGACGTCTTGGGCGGAATTGCGCCTTGTCGTCGCTATCATTAAAACGTCGGCGCGGACGGGATTCTTCCCTGTCGTCGCTATCATTGAAGCGGCGTTTCGGACGTGCATTTCTGGGTTTGTCGTCGTCAAAGCGACGTTTCGGGCGACTGCTAGTGCGCGGCTTTCTCTCGAAAGGCTGGTCGTCCTCAAAATTTTCACTATTAAATTTTCGAGCCATTAATGGAATATTACGATGTTTTAAAACGGCGGCAAAAATACAAAAAATTGCCTTATTTTGAGATAGGGCATAAGGATAACATGGCGATTTTATAAGACCGCCACAAAAAGCATCCTGAAAAATGAATTTAGTAAAGAAGATCTAATTCCAATTTGGCAGCTTCCGACATCATATCCATCTCCCAAGGGGGATCAAAAGTGACATCTACGGTAACTTTGTTGACCCCTGGAATCATCGACACGCGGGTTTGCACTTCCATTGGCAAACTCTCTGCCACAGGGCAGTTCGGTGCCGTAAGGGTCATCAAGATATAAACATCATTGCTTTCATTGACTTCCAATTTGTAAATAAAACCCAACTCCCAGATATTAACGGGAATTTCAGGATCATAAATAGAGGATAGGACTTCAATAACCTTCGCTTTCATATTCTACTCTAATGCTTTTTCTTTTAGTGAAACAAAACCATCGCCCAATGTTTCTGAGGCATCCACGATAGAGACAAACGCATGTGGGTCCACATCGTGTACAAAATGAATCAGAACAGGCAATTGCTTACGGGATATGGAGGTGAAAATGAGTTTCTTTTCTACGTTATTATACATACCTTCGCCATAAATATAGGTGCCGCCGCGGTCTAGTTCGTCGAAAATTCGCTGACGCACCGCTTCATATTTATCAGAGATAATCAATACGGCCTTGCTGGAATGGAAGCCGGCAATGACCTTATCCATCACCACGCCCGTCACGTAGATGACGAGCCATGAATACAATGGGATGGTCCAGTCTTTAAAGGCTGCCAAAGCGGCCAAGACGATCGTAGAATCCACACAAATGAGCAATGTGCCCAATGGGATATGTTTGAGGTACTTGGCCAAAATCATGGCGATGATATCCGAACCGCCGGAGGTGGCGCGCGTCTTGAAAATCAACCCCAGTCCAACTCCGATTATAACGCCGCCACACAGGGCAATGATAAAGTTAGCGGAAGGATCCGGCGTCATAGGGTCTCCCGGAAGGGCAATTAAAGGCGCATAACCGTACATTTTTTCCAAAATAGAGATAAATGTCGGCAGAGAAATCACCCCGACCAGCGTCTTCGCTCCAAACTTGGGACCCAGCCACAAAGTACCTATCAGCAGCAACGGCAAGTCCAAACAAATACCAGACAAGCCAATCGGAAAATTAAACAGATGGTGCAAGATAATTGCAATACCATACACGCCGCCCGGAGCCAACTTCAGCGGAGAAATGAAAAACACATAACCGATTGCCATGACAAATGTGCCTAGGACAATCAGTCCGTAGGTCTTAAACAATTCCTTTTTATCTATTGATTTCCAATCTATTTTTTTCAAAAAACTCATACTCTATTTACTAACTGCCATATTTAATTTGGACGAAATTTCCGTTCTGCATTTCAACAATACGGTGTAACGACTCATCATATTCAAAGTGTCTTCTTCCGTATAATCTTGTTTCTTCATTTCATTTTGGAGGAACTCCAACTGTTTTTCCACAATGCGCAATTTGAGTAGCAGAATCACATTGTGTACCTCTTGCTCCAATTGCATCAAACTATTCATCGTGGAAATGGTAACCATATCGTATCTTTCCTGCCAATGTTTACTGTATGTTGGCATTTCTGCTTCTATATTTTCGATGGCGAACTTGCTCTCTTCCGGATCTTCACTCAAGATAAAAGTGCGTTTAATCGCATCTTGATCAAACAAGATTTGAGCCACCTCCGCATAATGATCGTAAATTTTGGACAATAGCGGGTTGGTCAGCACAATATGGTCATTGTAAAGTTCGTCGAAAACAAATTGGTCAATACGCTTAGGCATGAAGACAAGTCCATCGCCATCAGGATTTTCCACTTCCACATTGATTTCATAAAGGCCATACTTAAGCAATAGAAGGATTACACCTTTTTCTGCTTCATACAGCATATCCAAAGCAGGTTTCTGCTGTTTATTTTTCTGAACGTCAATCTGCGGGACATAGGTTTTTTCCTCTGGCGAGGCTACTTGTTGAGTGGCGCCACCTGTCGAGGGCGTATTGCTTTTAGGTTGCTCATTGATTTTCTTCCAAACCATGCGGCGCAACTCGCCGTTGAGGGTCTCTTCGGGCAAGTCGAACAACTTCGCACATTCCTTAATATAAAATGCACGAGTAATATTGTCCTGCACAGAAGCTATAGATTTCAGTACATCCATCACCATCGTTGCGCGCTTAGTGGGGTCGTTACCCGCATCTTGAGAAAGAATGCGAGCTTTAAACAGCAAGAAATCCGTGGTGTTGCGCTCCAAATATTCCGCCACTTCGCTGTCGCGGTGCTGCTTTGCAAAGGAGTCTGGATCTTCGCCATCGGGCAGCAGGCAAACTCTCACGTTCAAGCCTTGGTTCAGCAGCATGTCAATGCCTCGCATGGAGGCCTTGATGCCCGCCCGGTCGCCATCGTACAAAACCGTGATATTCTTACTTTGTCGAGACAGAATCTTGACTTGTTCTTCTGTCAAAGAGGTACCCGAAGAAGCCACGGCATTCTCAATGCCAGATTCAAAGAGCGAAATCACATCCGTATAGCCCTCAACCAAGATGGTATTGTCTTTATTTCGAATCTCCTTTTTAGCCAGATAGATATCATATAGTGTCTCGGTCTTATGATAGATTTCACTTTCCGGAGAGTTGAAGTATTTGGCTGTTTTTTCATCCTTTTTCAACACTCTGCCCCCAAATCCTATCACTTTACCGAGCACATTATGGATTGGAAAAATGACGCGTCCTCGATAGAAATCAAACAATTTGCCATTCGCCGCTTTGCGTGTCAATCCCAATTTTATCAAAAAATCCTCTTTGTATCCTTGTTTCAAGGCCTCTTTGGTAAAAGCATCCCAGCCACTGGGACAATATCCCAAATGAAATTTATCGATGGTGCTATCTTTGAAGCCACGCTCTTTGAAATAAGTCATGCCCATCAGCTGACCCTCTTCCGTATTGCGAAGCTGGTCCATAAAGAACTTCTCCGCAAACTCATTGACCAAATAGAGACTTTCGCGCTCGGAGCGCAACTCTTTTTCCTCACTGGTTTCCTGATGGTCGTACTCGATGGGGATGCTGTATTTTTTTGCCAGATATTCCAATGCCTCCGGATAGGAAATTTTCTCATGCTCCATTAAGAACTTCACCGCGTTGCCTTTGGCATCGCAGACAAAGCACTTGTAGATTCCCAATCGAGGCGTAACATGCATAGAAGGGTTGCGGTCGTCATGAAAAGGACAGATGCCGACATAACTCTGGCCCTGCTTTTTCAGCGACACAAAATCTGCCACCACCTCTTCAATCTTGACAGCGGCAAAAATCTCATCTATGGTCTTTTTGGATATCATGGTTAGTCGTTCTTACCCGTAAAAACTTTGAAACTCTTGAAAACCTTTTTATTATGGATAACTTCAACGGCTTTTTGATAAGTATCATCCGATTCCAAGAAGATACGGTAAGCATCGCCAAAGCCATAGAGACCGCGAGCAATTTCGTAGCGCAAATAATCTTTCACATACTCGCTCACATGACTCTCATTACGCAAACGCATAGCTTCGCCATAGTTTTTGTTCACATAATTGACGAACATCGTATCCAAAGTATGCGTATCTATATTTTGAGCAGAAACAAACATAGAATCTAATTTATCTTTGTTGGCTTTGACAAAAGCATTTGCATAACTGGAGAAAGTGAACTTAGCACTGTCGCTTACGCCCTCTTTTTTAGCATAATCCATAAATTCTTTGTAAAAATCGTCTGTAATGACATAATTCTTTTCAAAATCTTCAAAACTTGGATATTTTTGTTTCAAAGTCTCACGATTTTGTTCCATATAATCCATTACAAAGCTGCCGAAGATACCTTTGCGGACAATTTCATTATAAAGTGTTGAGTATTTAGTTGTATCCAATGGCACAAAAATGTCAGGCATGATACCGCCGCCGCCATAGACGATACGGCCATTCGGGGTTTTATACTTGAGCGAATCTGGGAACTTGATACTGTCGGCAGTGTAAAGTTCGCCCCTATTCGCACGCTTCTGCAAATCTTGGAAATAGGCATCCAAACCATCCTCGTAAGGTTTTTGGATACAACGGCCTGTAGGCGTATAGTAGTGCGAAATAGTCAAGCGCACTTGCGACTGATCCACAAAAGTGATAGGGCGCTGTACCAAGCCCTTGCCGAAAGTTCTTCGGCCAATAACCAAACCACGGTCCCAGTCTTGGATGCAACCGGAAGTGATTTCAGAAGCAGAAGCAGAGTTCTCATCTACCAGCACAATAAGTTTTCCTTCTTCAAAAATACCATCTTGGGAAGAAAAATATTTCTCACCGGTTTTGCGGAAATTATCCGTATAGACAATCATCTTTTTACCCGCAATGAATTGATCGCAAATTTCGTACGCCACATTCAAGTAGCCGCCGCCATTGCCACGAAGGTCCAAAATAAGGTCTTTCATACCTTGTGCTTGGAGATTTTTGATGGCAGAAGTCAATTCAGTGGTAGAAGTCATGGCAAAGCGTTCCAATTTCACATACCCCACCGTTTCATCCACCATAAAGGAGACATTGATGCTGTGCATCGGGATGGCGCCACGCGTAATCGTGAAGTCAATGAGTTCAGGATTTTTACCGCGCTTCACGGAAACCACCACTTTGGAGCCCTTTTTGCCACGCAAATGCTTACGCACCCAATCGTTGGAAATCTTCTCGCCGCAAGCCAGCGTGTCATCCACCTTCACGATTTTATCGCCTGCCAATAAACCAACTTTGTCAGATGGTCCGTCAATAATGACTTCCATCACATTGATTGTATCCTTTATCAATTGAAAAGTGACACCAATGCCGTCAAAAGTGCCTTGCAAAGGTTCATTCATGGCTTGGACATCTTTCTTAGGAATATATGCGGTATGTGGATCCAACTCTTTGAGCATCGCCACTATAGATTTGTCAATCATCGGATCAAAATCAACAGAATCTACATAATACAAATTGATGTAGTTCAACAGCTGATCCATCTTCGATTTGTCCGCCTGGAAATTCTTATTCGGTGATTGTGCATAAGTTACGACACACAACAGGGTAAAAAGAGAGACTAAAAGAACAATGTGTTTTTTCATGATACAACTATTATAATAAGGGGCGCAAAAGTACAAAAAAAGCGAAACAAGGCAACGATTCTATATTTGCGATTTTGAAATGGTCAAAGTGTCTTCGGCATAAGGGCTTCACAAATAGTGCGAGCTTCGACAGCGGCTTTCACATCATGAACGCGCAATATTTTCGCTCCATGAAGCAGGGCATAACTGTTCAGCACAGTCGTTCCATTCAGAGCATCCTGCGGGGAAACATCAAGCAATTTGTATATCATAGATTTACGGGAGACACCCACTAATAGTGGCAAACCGAAAACTTGAAAGGCCTCCAAATGCTGCATTAGGAAATAGTTTTGTCCCAATGTCTTACCAAATCCAAAACCGGGATCAATCATAATATCGTGTACTTTTTCGGCCTGGAGTTTTTCCAACTGTTGTTCTAAAAAATGAAGAATTTCATGCAAAATATCCTCATAATGGGTGCATTGCTGCATGATATCGGGTTTGGCAGGGGTATGCATTAAGCAATAGGGCACTTGCTTTTCGCCTACCAAAGGAATCAAATCTGGGTCAAAGGTGCCGCCAGAGATATCGTTAATCATATCCGCACCTGCGGCAATGGCCTCCGCAGCCACAGAGGCTCGCCAAGTATCAATGGATATCAGCGCTTGTGGAAAATGCTCACGAATAAGCTGTACGCCGCATCGGATAGTGTCTCGTTCTTCTGCTTCCGGAATCTCAATTGCATTGGAACGTGTGGACATTGCGCCCACATCTATCAAGTCAGCATCTTCGGCTAAAATCTGCTCAACGCGGGACAAAATACCTTCTTCAGATAAATAGCGTCCGCCATCGTAAAAAGAGTCTTTTGTAATATTGAGAATGCCCATGACGAGCGGCTTCTCCAAAGAAAGCGTTCGAGTCGGAAAATTGAGTTGCTGCAGCATATTTTGGATTTTTGGCGCAAAAATACGCAATATTTTTGTAAGTTTGCCGCTGTTTCTAACAAGCACTGCTATGTACAAAATCGCACTTACTGGAGGTATCGGCACAGGCAAGACCTTCCTGTCTAAGAATTTCATCGATATGGGCATTCCCGTCTTCTATGCCGATGATGAAGCCAAAACACTATATCAAGACGAAACCTTTCTGCAAAAACTAACAGCACTATTTGGTTCAGAAATCCTTGCGGATGGTCGCGTTCATTTGCGGAAACTTTCAAACTTAGTATTCAACGACCAAACGCAACTGGAAAAACTCAATCGTCTGGTGCATCCATGCGTTATGGAACTTTTTGAGAAGTGGGCAGCGCAACAGGATAGCAATACGGTCATGATGGAATCTGCCATCATATTTGAAGGCCATTTAGAATCTTATTTTGACAAAATCATCGTAGCAGATGCGCCTTTTGAATTGCGTCTTCAGCGCGTGCAATTCCGCAATCCTGAACTTACGCGGGAAGACATCCTCCAAAGAATGTCGCATCAAATGCCGCAGGAGGAAAAATGCCGCCGTGCCGACTTAGTGGTCTGCACCGGCGAAACCTACGCTGCCAGTCAAAACATTAAAAATGAAGAGTTAGGAATCCAAAAGCAATAAGTTGTTGCTTAATATTCCTAACTCTCCAACGGACCGACCGCTCATAGGCAGCAGTCTCTTTATTTTTCTTTATGTTCAATTTTGCAGCCTACTGTTGCAAAAAACATGATGTAGGCATAACTGACAAACAGCAATGCGTAGGCTGCATGTGGGTTAATGGCATCGCCCAGTTTGCCGTAAATCAACGGCATCACAGCGCCGCCAGCAATGGCCATAATCAACAATGCGGAACCGAATTCGGTATGTTCGCCTAAATCGTGAATAGAGAGCGGCCAGATAGCCGGCCACATGATAGCATGGGCAAAGCTCAAGCAGATGATAGCCGCGATGGAGAAAATTCCTGTTGTACAAAGTGCCACAATCACCAAAAGAACAGCAAGGCACAATTGAATAATCAAGGCATTGCGTTGTGAAATAACTTTCGGCACAAAGATGATACCGCAGAAGTAGCCAATCAACAAGGCAATCAATGCATAAACGCCGAAATAGTGAGAAACATTGGTTGGAATGCCGTAATAGTCGCCATACGGAATCAAAGTATCAATAGCAATGACTTCAGCACCCACATAGAAGAAAATAGCCAGAATGCCAAGCCACAAATAGGGATAGCTGAAAATGCTGGTTTTCGTTTCTGATTTTTGGGATTCTTCCAATTGGATTTCTGGAAGTTTGGCCAACTTGACAAACATCACCAAGGCGATGAGCACCGCAGTCATGATGATATATGGGAAAATCACGCCATTGGAAAGTTGTTGCAAGAGGGCTTCTTTTTCAGGACCGGCAGGCGTATTGTTAATCTGTTCAAACAGATGTTCTTTGCCGGAGAAAAGGGCATTGTATAAAATCAAGATGCCGACCATACCGGCCAATTTGTTGCAGACTCCCATGATGCTCATTCGGCGAGCGGCAGACTCAACGGGACCCAAAACCGTAACATACGGATTGCTGGCCGTTTGCAATAAAGAAAGACCCACACCTTGGATAAACAAGCCCGTAAGGAAAATAGAATAACTGCGCAGTTTCGCGCCCGGAATAAACAGCATGCAGCCCACTGCCATGATAATCAAACCCAGCGCCATTCCATTGCCATATCCCGTTTTCTTCAAAACATAAGAAGAGGGTATGGACATCACAAAGTAGGCGATGTAGAAAGCAAACGGAACCAAGTACGCCTGCACCTGCGAAGTAAGTTCACAGGATGTTTTCATATAAGGGATTAAAATGTTGTTCAACCAGGTTACGAAGCCAAAAACAAAAAAGAGGGCTCCGATTACGAACATACTGTAAGCAGTCTTTTTATTTTCCATAATTATTTCAATATTTCTATTTGATGTACTTCATTTATTCAGCATTCTAAGCATCTTATTCCTCTTGGGTATAGATCTAGCAATCTCTAAGAGCAATGATTTCAGCTTCTGGATCTGGACTTCTAAACACTGCGCTACCTGCCACCACGGCATCAGCACCGGCCTTCACAATGTCCGCCACATTATCGCGGCAAACGCCTCCATCTACTTCAATCAAAGCTTCTGCTTTATTGCGTTTGATCATATCGCGCAAAGCTTCGATTTTGCGCAAAGAGCGCTCGATGAATTTCTGTCCGCCAAAGCCCGGATTCACAGACATGATAAGCACGAGATTGACATCATTGATAATATCTTCCAAACCAGCCACAGGCGTATGCGGATTGAGGGCAACGCCAGCCAGCATGCCTTCTTCTTTGATTTGGGAAATCGTACGATGCAAATGCGTGCAAGCCTCCCAATGCACGGTCAGCAAATCAGCACCTGCCTCCTTGAAGGTATGGATATAGCGTTCCGGTTGTTCAATCATCAAGTGAACGTCCAAAGGCTTTTCTGAAATCTTGCGGACGGCCTTCACGACTGGAATTCCAAAAGAGATGTTTGGCACGAACATGCCATCCATAATATCTAAGTGAATCCACTCTGCTTTGGATCGATTGAGCATTTGAACGTCTCTTTCTAAATTGCCGAAGTCGGCAGAAAGTAATGATGGAGCGATAATAGGTTGTTGTGTCATAGATTTTTTATTTAGGGTGCAAAAGTAGTAAAATTTCGTACTTTTGCACCCCGAAATTGAAAATTATAAAAACTATGTCAGAATGTAATCACGACTGCGAACATTGCAGTCATGCTAATTGCGAAAAAAAGGACTTGCGCGAAAAGCCAAATCCCAAAAGTGATATTAAAAAAGTCATCGGTATTGTCAGCGGTAAAGGTGGCGTGGGCAAAAGTTCCGTTACCTCTTTGTTGGCTGTCCAACTGCGTAAAAAAGGTTACCGTGTAGGTATCCTCGATGCCGACATCACAGGACCTTCTATTCCGAAGATGTTCAATTTGCACGAAATCATCTCCGGCTGCGAAGATGGTGTTTTTCCTGCAGAAACCGAAAGCGGCATCCAAGTAATTTCCGCAAACTTGCTCACCCATGATGAAAAAACGCCGGTCATCTGGCGCGGACCTCTGATTGCCGGTATGGTCAAACAATTCTGGACCGAAGTGATCTGGGATAAAATCGACTTCCTTTTGGTCGATATGCCTCCCGGAACTGGCGATGTTCCATTGACCGTCTTTCAAAGTATGGCTGTGGACGGCATCATCATGGTGACATCTCCACAAGACTTGGTTTCCTTAATTGTCAGCAAGGCCGTCAATATGGCCGGCATGATGGAAATCCCCGTTTTGGGTTTGGTGGAAAATTACAGCTATATCCAATGCCCGCACTGCAATGAGAGAATCAGCGTCTTCGGCGAAAGTCACGCTGCCGAAGTAGCGCAAGAGTTCAACCTTAAACTGCTCGCCCAAATGCCTATCGACCCTGAAATCGCTAAGTTGGCAGATAAAGGTGAAATCGAAAAAGCGGATGTAGACTACCTCGACAATGTCATCGACATGTTAGAAAGTATGGAAGCGTAAGCTATCCGCAAACGCATCTACGCCCATCTTAAAACCCCGGCAAATTGTCGGGGTTTTATTCATAACCAAACATCTATTCATCAACACTGAAGCAATTTTATATGCTTAAAATAAATCACACAAAAGAAGGGACAATACTCTATTTGAATTTAGTTGGGGAAGTTAACAGCAACACGGCCCATATTTTGGACGATGCCTTTAACAATATCGACCAAGATACTCAGGAAGTTGTTTTAGACCTTTCCGAACTGACTTTCATTTCATCTATGGGATTGCGGTCTTTGCTGAAAGCGCAAAAAATGTTAGATGCGAATGGTGGAAAACTTAGCGCCACCCATGTCTCGCCCAACATTTTATCCACCCTTGAAATGGTCAATTTCACAGACTTTATCCTTATTAAATAAAATCCCATGAAATCCAAGGCGTATTCCATACGGATGCATCGCAACACGTCTTTAACAGACAGCAGTATCAAAAGTACTCTAATTGCTGCCGTACTCACTTCATTGGCCCCCGTGATAGCCTCCTTGGTCGATGGCATTTTCGCGAGCAATCTCATTAGCCAGGATGCTTTTTCCGCCATCTGCCTTGTTGTCCCATTAGCCCGCATCATCACCGTTATGATTTTGGTTTGCCATATGGGTGCAAACATTTTGGCCGCAAGGCAATTAGGAAAACGCGAAATTCGTACTGCGCAAAGTTATTTTTCAGTTGCTCTATGGTCATCGCTGGCAATCGGATTGCTGGCCTTCGGAATCATATTTGCAGATATCCAACACATTGGACCCTTGCTTACTCATAGTCCCATTCTATTGCCCATGGTGGAAGACTATCTACGCATTATGGCCATCAATTTTCCCGTTGTCGCCATTGCATCCACCCTCAATTTCTTCATTTCTGGAGAAGGTTATCCTCAGCGAACATCTCGTATTGTATTGATATCCAGCATTTCAAATATTCTGTTCGACTATCTTTTCATTGCTGTTTTAGGAATGGGCATTACCGGGGCGGCCTGGGGAACCGTTATTTCCAGTTTGCTCAATGTATTTCTGCATCTGCCATTTCTATTTTCAGGAAAAAGCAGTTACCGCATCGTCCGAACCGCTCACGAAACCCTGCCGCTGCTAAAAGATAGCGTAATACAAGGTTTTGCCTTCAACATTATAAATATTACCCTCAATGTGTTCTTAATGCTTGCCAATGGACTCATGGAAAAACAATTAGGACCTGATAATTTCTATCAATGGGCCATTTGTTTACAGATGCAAATGTTCATGATCTGCATTTGTAGCGGCAGCGTCGCTGGTTCCATCTATTTGGGCAACACTCTATTAGGCGAAGGAGACCACAGCGGCGTGCGGACCGTTGTAAACCGATTACTGCAAATGCATGTCATCGTTTACCTTTCGCTCGTAATTTTAATGACGGCCGCCCCAAGTATTTTCACTTCCATCTTCGGCGTCCGAGGAGCAGAACTATCCACCGCCTGCAGATTCCCATTTTTCTGCTTTTCGCTTTATTTTATGGGCTATTGCTTTGTTTGTGCCTATACCAACATTTTCCAAATGATGGGATATGTTAGAGAGAAAATCATCTTTATCATTGGCTTCTCTCTGGTTGTGTTTATTTTCATTTGGTTAGGATCGCTCATCCATGTAACTTGGATGTGGGCAGGATTTCCCATAGGCGCCCTAATTGTTGTGGCCTCCTCTATGCTATTTGCCTATCGAGAACACTGCAAAAATCGTGGTCTCACACGCTTTACTTTGCAGCAAACCCGGCCCACAAATGTAAATATGGATTGCTCGGTTCCATACCAAAAATCAGCCTTAGACATCCTCTGCAATAAAATCAAACAATTTTCTTATCTATCTGAAATGCCAGAAGATAAAACATGTGAATTAGTTGAATATTGCTACCGTCTCATGACTTATGTTATAGAAGCACCGCATAATCCATCTTTGAAATATTTTGACTTCAAGATGATTTACGACACCGATACGAAAAGACCAACCCTGCTGGCGGTCTTAAAAACGGCCGGAAAACCCATGAATCCGACGAAAGAGGTTCCAAGTCCAACCTCAATCCAAGCGAAAATCGATTATCGATATGGCTATGGATTGAATATTACGCTCCTTCGTTGGGAAATCTAATCTCTTCGTTTTTCACCCTTGGCTGCTTCGCTGACATTGATGACGTAATCGCCCAATTTCTCATACAACGCATACAAGCCGCTGTAGGCCGTACCAATTGCATAATCGTAGGTGTTGTTCTTCAACGCCTCCAAGTGCTGCGCGCGCAGCTGGTCACGATACTGGTTGATGGCATCTTCCGCTTCGTAGGCCTTGTCCAACTTCGCATGCTCATATTCACCACGGAGATTGGCATCCATCACATCCAATGCCTGCTGCACCAATTGCGTCATCTGTTCGAGATTATCATTCAAATCCTGCGAAAAATGCACGGCATCTTCGCGTTTGTTCTTGCGAGTGACGGCGATCTGATAAATCGCATCGCCTATGCTCTCCAAATTATCCACGATGCGCAACATCGCGCTAATGCGTTGAGAACCTTCCGTGGACATACCTCCCGCTGAAACATGCGTAAGATACTGCGCGATTTCAGACTCCATACGGTCCGTGATTTCCTCATATTTTTCAATACGGGCGACAGCATCGTTGAACTCCTCCTCTTTTTGCGCCGTACGCAATAAAGGTAGAAAACCATACATCCGAAGCACGCGTGTCGAAAACTGTTCGATTTCCTGCTTTGCCGACTGAATATTCAACTCCGTGGTTTTCATCCAATTGCCCGGAATATATTGCAAGCGGAATTCATCTTCCTGTTCAGACTCCTTCGTAGGCACCATCCAATTGACAATCTTGATGATTTGCGGAATAAACCAAGCCAAGATAATTGTATTCACCACATTGAAAAAGGTGTGGAAAATAGACAATGCCAACGGTATAGCTTCGGGAGAGTAGTTGGCAGCTCCCACTGCTGTGTATGGGTCTGCCTGCAGCATACCTGTAGTCATCAGGGCAATGAGATTCAGCACTGGGCGGAATACAATCAATGTAAATATCACGCCGACCACATTGAAAACCAAGTGCGCGCGGGCGGCCTTTTTACCAGCCGTATTGGCAACCATTGCTGCCAAGTTCGCGGTAATCGTCGTACCGATGTTCTGTCCCATCACCAATGCCACGGCCATGTCAAAGCCGATCCAGCCCTTATAGCACATCACCAGCGTGATAGCCATCATTGCGGCTGAGGCCTGCACCAAACAAGTGAGCAGCGCGCCGACGAGCACGAACAGCAGCACGGACCAGAATCCATATTGCGAAAGGCTGGCAATGGCCTCCAAAAAACGAGGATATTCTTCCAGATTCGGCATGGCCGACTGCAGCAAGTTCATGCCTATCAGCAGCAAAGCCAGTCCCATTATAAAACCGCCTGTAGATTGGACTTTGTCTTTTTTTGAAAAGAGCAGTGCCAACGATATAACGCCTAAAAGCATCGGCAAGCTGAAGGCCGAAGAGGTTTCTCCCAAGCCGAACAGCGTGATAATCCACGCCGTAATCGTCGTGCCGATATTGGCGCCCATGATAACGGCCACTGCGCCCGCCAACGAGAGAAGGCCGGCGTTGACAAAGCTGACCACCATCACCGTAGTTGCAGAAGAGGACTGCACCGCAATGGTGACGCCAGCACCCGTCAAAATGCTGCGCAAGGGATTATTGGTGATTTTGCCTAAAATAGAACGCATCCCATTTCCGGCGATTTGTTGCAGGGAATCGCTCATCAGTTTCATGGCAAACAGAAAAACGGCAAGCGCCCCTATAAAGTTGATTATGATAAACAATACATTCATATTCTTGCAAAATTTTCGGGTGCAAAATTAGCATTGTTTTAGACTGCTAAAACAACGATTTCATCATTTAACCAATTTGTAACATCAATACTTCCTTTTAACCGAAAAGTAACATAAATCAACCGGAAGATGTCGAATTATATTGTATTTTTGCCGCCTTATTCTCCATTTCATGCATGAAATTCTGATTGTAGAAGACGACCCCGATGTACGCGAAATCCTGGCTTTCAACATTGATAATGCCGGATATGCCACTATTGCCGTCTCTTCGGCAGAAAAAGGCCTTGACAGACTTAGTTCGAAAACATCGCTTATCCTGTTGGATGTCATGCTGCCCGGCATTTCGGGTTACCAATTCGCACAAAAAATCCGCAACGAATTGCGTAACAACACGCCCATCATTTTCCTAACGGCCAAATCAGAAGAGAAAGACCTCTTGGCTGGGTTCAATGCTGGCGGCGACGACTACATCTCCAAGCCGTTCTCCATCAACGTGCTGCTTGCCCGCATCAAGGCCGTATTAAAAAGATACGATGCAACCGCTCCCACTCAAGATAAGGTCTACCAACACAACGACTTAATAGTCGATGCCGTTCAGAAGACTGTACTGCTTCATGGGAAAAGCATAGAATTGTCGCGCAAGGAGTTTGACATTCTCACGCTGCTTTGCGCCAACCCGGGAACCTATTTTTCACGCACCACCATCATTGCCGAACTGTGGAAAGACGCACCCTACGTACTTGACCGAACAGTAGATGTCCACATTGCCCGAATCCGAACAAAAATGGGCGATTACAGAGATTTCATAAAAAACAGAGTCGGCTTCGGCTACTATATTGAAAAAGCATAATGTCGTACAAGAAAAAACTCATCCTCATTTTTGCCACCGTATTCAGTTTCTGCTCTACCGCCATGATTGCCATAGAGTACCAAACCGAGTACCACTACAAACGTTCCCTGCTCCAATCCAATCTTGAAGTGTACGCTGATATGATTGCCAAGCAGGATTCGGTTTCACAGATGCTGTCCTTGCTGCCGGAGAAATTGCGTATCACCATTCTAGACATCACCGGAATGGTTTATTACGACAGCTACAGCGCTGCATCTACGATGGAGAACCATTTTTCCAGACCTGAGATACAATCCTGTATGAAAAAAAAGGACGGCTACTGCATTCGATATTCCGAGACAGCAGGACAGAAATATTTGTATTACGCTAAAAAATATGCAGCGCAAAAACGCATCATTCGCGTGGCCCTACCTTTTGAAGTTCGTATGAAAGACTATTTCCGTCCCGACTGGTTCCTCTGGTTGGAAATCGCCCTGTTCTTCTGTACGATCTTCTTGTTATTCATATTATTATCAAACAGATACAGTCGAAAAATCGCCTTAAAGGAGGAAGAGAACCAACGCACCTTAAAGCATCAGATGACCTCCAACATCGCCCACGAGCTGCGAACGCCCGTAAGCAGCATCCGCGGTTATTTGGAAACATTAGTGAACCATCCGCAGATAGACAGCGAAAAGAGAGAGCTTTTTTTGGAGCGCTCCTACCTGCAGACCATACGCTTGTCGGACCTCATTCGCGATATCGCATTGATTACCAAGATTGAAGAGTCGCCAGAACTTTTCCCTATTGAAACCATCGACATGAAAATCGTGGTTGAGGAAGTGCTTGACGAGTTCAAAGAGGCGCTCACGCAACATCAAATCCAAGTTGAAAACGAGATCACGCAAAACGCAGCGCTCCAAGGCAACTATCCGCTACTGTATGCCCTCATACGCAACCTGGTAGAAAATTCCATCAAATACAGCGGAAAGAACACCACGATTCATATTGACTGCACCAAGAAGAAAACGCATTGGCAATTCACCTATTACGATACCGGTTTGGGCACACGAGAAGAAGACCTGCCGCACATTTTCGAGCGTTTTTATCGCTCGTCGCAACAGACGGCCGCAACCAATGACGGTTCCGGACTGGGGCTTTCCATCGTGCGCAATGCGGTGGTATTCCATCACGGCGAAATCACCGCCCAAAACCGCAAAGAGGGAGGACTGATATTTGTCTTCACCCTTGCAGTGGAATTAGGAATGAGAGCATCGTAATATATGCCGTGATTCCGTCACCGACAGGCCACCATCCTATCTTATTTTTTATTATCTTTGCCGCCTACAAAAAAACAGCAGAATGAGACAATATCAAGACCTTTTAAAAACCATATTGGGAAGCGGTTCCTACAAATCTGACCGCACTGGCACTGGCACTTACAGCATTTTCGGTTACCAAATGCGCTTTGATTTGTCTCAAGGTTTTCCTCTTCTCACCACAAAGAAACTACACTTGCGTTCGATCATCTACGAACTGCTCTGGTTTCTCCAAGGCGACACCAACATCGGTTATCTGAAGGACCATGGGGTTTCCATTTGGGACGAATGGGCTGACCCCAACGGCGATTTAGGTCCGATTTACGGTCATCAGTGGCGTTCTTGGGGCACTCCCGACGGCGCAAAGGTAGATCAAATCAGTCAGGTCATTGAACAGATCAAAAACAATCCGGATTCCCGCCGATTGATGGTTTGCGCTTGGAATGTGGGAGAAATCGACAAGATGGCGCTGCCGCCATGCCATGTGCTATTCCAATTCTATGTCAACAATGGAGAAATTTCGCTGCAGCTCTACCAGCGCAGTGCGGATGTGTTCCTCGGCGTGCCCTTCAACATCGCTTCTTACACCCTACTATTGATGATGGTGGCACAAGTCTGCAACCTCAAGCCCAAAGCGTTCATTCACACTTTAGGCGATGCCCACATCTACTCCAATCATGTGGAACAAGCAAAGTTGCAACTCTCCCGCGACCCGCGTCCGCTGCCTACCATGCGCATCAATCCGGAGGTGAAAGACATTTTCAGTTTCCAATACGAAGACTTCCAATTGGAAAATTACGACCCACATCCCCACATCAAAGCAGATGTGGCTATTTAATCTCATAGCAAATAATTAGAAAATTAATAAATATCAACCCTTATGAAATCCATAGACCAATACAATTTCAGCAATCAAAAAGTGCTCATCCGCGTGGACTATAACGTACCTTTGGATGATAATTTCAATGTAACCGACGTAACCCGCATCGTGCGAACCAAAGAAACCGTTGCTAAAATCCTCAACGATGGCGGCAGCGTTATCTTGATGTCACACCTCGGAAGACCCAAAGGAGAAGTCAATGACAAATTCTCTTTGCGTCACATTGTCAAAACCGTATCTGAAATTTTAGGACAAGAAGTTATCTTCGCCGGCGACGTGCTGAGTGAAGAAACCGCTAACACTATTGCTGGCCTGAAGCCGGGTTCTATTGCACTGCTGGAAAACCTTCGTTTCCATGCTGAAGAAGAAAAAGGCGATGTTGATTTCGCCAAAGCCATTGCCCGATTGGGTGACGTGTACGTTAACGACGCATTCGGCACTGCACACCGCGAACACGCTTCTACCGCCACTATCGCTCGCTGCTTCCCTGGCAAAGCATTTGCTGGCTATCTGCTTTACAACGAAGTGATGAGTTTGGAAACTGTCCTCAACGGCAAAGTTCGCCCGTTCACTGCTATCATCGGCGGTTCTAAAGTTTCCACCAAAATCAACATCATCACCAATTTGTTGCCCAAAGTTGACAACCTCATCGTCGGCGGTGGTTTGAGCTACACCTTCCTCGCCGCCATGGGCTACACCATCGGCAATTCCCTCTTCGAACCAGAAATGTTGCCTGTGGCTAAAGATATTCTCAAACAAGTTGAAGCTTCCGGCAAAAAATTCTATTGCCGTCTCGATACCATCTGCGGCGACAAATTCGGCGATGACGCCAACATCTTAATTACCGAAGACAACAACATCCCTGACAACTGGGAAGGCCTCGACATCGGTCCGAAAACACAGCACAGCTTCGCTCAAGTGTTGAAAGATTCTAAGATGATTCTCTGGAACGGTCCGGTCGGCGTTTTCGAATTGGAAAAATTCAGCAAGGGAACCAAGGCAGTGGCCATCAGCGTCGCTGCTTCCACCTTGGCAGGCGCTTACTCCGTCATTGGCGGCGGCGACTCTATTGCTGCCATCAACAAATATGACCTCGCCGACTATGTTTCTTACATCAGCACTGGCGGCGGCGCTATGCTCGAATACCTCGAAGGCAAAGAACTTCCTGGCGTTAAAGCTTTGAACGAAATGTGCTAATCTCATTTCATCGTATAATCGTAAAATCATATATTCTGCATGATAAACCCGAATTATTACTGCGTTATCATGGCCGGCGGCATCGGCGCCCGCTTCTGGCCTATGAGCAACTCTACTACGCCTAAGCAATTTATCGATATCCTCGGCGAAGGACAAACCCTTATCCAAAAAACCTTCAACCGTTTTACCAAAATCTGTCCGAAAGAGAATATCTATATCGTAACCAGCAAGGCATATAAAGAAATCACTCACAAGCAGTTGCCCGACATTAGCGAAGACCAAATCATACTGGAACCCTATCGTCGCAATACGGCTCCTTGTATCGCCTACGCCAACTATAAAATCAAGACTAAAAATCCGAATGCCGCTGTCGTAGTGGCCCCTTCCGACCATGTGATCTTGAAAGAAGACATTTTCACCAATGTCATCGAAGAAGGTTTGAAAGCCGTATCTGAAAATCCATGGCTTATGACCATCGGCATCCGCCCCTCTTCCCCCAACACAGGCTATGGCTACATCCAATACAACGAGGACAAATCCTACGAGAAAAACCGTAGCATCTACGATGTGAAAACTTTTACCGAAAAACCAGAATTGGAAATGGCTAAAAGTTTCTTGGAAAGCGGTGACTTCCTCTGGAATGCCGGCATCTTTATGTGGTCGATGAAGGAAATTCAAAAAGCTTTTGAAACTTTCTTGCCAGATGTGGATGCCCTCTTCAAACAAGGCGAAGGCCTCTACAATACCGACAGCGAACCTGAATTTATCGACAAGATATACCAAGTTTGCCGCAACATTTCCGTGGACTACGGCATTATGGAAAAAGCCCAAAATGTCCATGTCTATGCTGCCAACTTCGGCTGGTCAGACCTCGGCACTTGGGGCTCTCTTTACGAAATCCGAAAAAAAGACACCAACCAGAATGTCGTGTCCGGCAACCGCGTGAAAGTGTATGACTCCAACAAATGCATCATCAACATGCCGAAAAACAAAATCGTCGTGGTGCAAGGATTGGAAGATTACATTGTCGTAGAAAACGATGACATGCTGCTGATTTGCAAGAAATCCGATGAACAGCAAATCCGACAATATGTTGCTGAAGTACAAGTGGATTTTGGCAATAAATTCATATAATCTGCCATTTTTCAAAAATCGACAAACTCGCATTACCAAACATACAATGCAGCAAACAAGGCACAGAACTAACCCTCAGACCACGCAGCGTCCACAACGCAAATGCTTGACTCCGTTGTTATTGTTCTGTACCTTGTTTTTTTTGTGTCTTGGAACAAAGGGCCATGCACAAAACGTTCCCGACAGCGTTACCCATCATCAGCTGCCCGAAATCAACATTGGGGGCGATTATTTCTCAACAGGATTGAGTCCAGCGGCCATTCAAACCATTACGGCCAAGCAACTCAGCAATCTTCCTACCCTTCAACTATCTGACGCCTTGAAATACATGTCCGGCATTGTCATCAAAGACTATGGCGGCGCTGGTGGCATGAAAACCGTTTCCATCCGCGGACTCGGTTCCCAACATACCGGTGTTTCATACGACGGCATCATGCTCACCGACTGCCAAACCGGACAAATCGACCTGAGCAAGCTGTCATTAGACAATGTGGCATCCGTATCTGTCATTTCCGGACTCAACTCCGCCCTGACTCCCGCCCGACATTTTTCGTACAGCAATCTCATTAAAATTCAAACCTTCCACAACCTCCCGCAAAAGCCGATACATCTGAAAGTGGCCTTTACCGGTGGTTCTTTCGGACTCATCTCTCCACAGTTTTTTTTCGAAAACCTCATCAGAAGCAAAAAAAACAAAGATAGATACTTCCTGTGGAACCTTTCTGGCAATTACCTTCAATCCAAAGGAGACTACCCGTTCACCCTGCACTATGGCGGCAATACAGACAGCGTCTCGCACGAACGCCGACAGAATGCAGATGTTAGATCCTTCAACACCGAACTGAATCTCCTTTACAAGCCTAGCAACCGCCAAACTTTGCAAGCCAAATTGTACTACTATGACGCAGAACGCGGTCTGCCCTCCGCAACCGTACTCTACAACCTTGAATCTCACCAGCGCTTAGCTAACCGCAACACCTTCGGACAAATCAATTATCTACAACAATTTTCCCCGAAATGGACCTACCTGGTTTGCGGAAAATTCAACTATGACTACACACATTACATTGATCCACAATATCTTAATACAGAAGGCAAACTCGACAACATCTATGAGCAATACGAGGGATACATTTCCAATGCCGTGAAGTACTCCCCACTCTATAAGCACAACGGTTGGCACATTCGAGACAATCCCGTGAACCTCCACATCTCATTGGCCAATGACCTTTTTTTCAACCAATTAGAAGGAAACTCCTTAGACTATCTTCACCCTAAGAGATTCACTTCCATGACAGACTTGTCCGTTCTCTATTACGACCTACAAATCCGAGTCAGCGGCAACCTGCTGCTCACCACCGTTAATAACTACACGGATAACAACATTGACCTTAAAAACTATGTTCATGCTTCACCAGCCCTCAATTTTCAATTTACCGACAAGTCCTTACATTGGATAATACGGGCATTCTACAAAAACATCTTCCGTATGCCCACCTTCAACGATTTGTTCTATCGAGAAGTCGGCAATTTATATTTAGAACCAGAAAAGACGCACCAATGGGACTTGGGCTTCGCCTATCACCGGAATCATTTTTATAACGGAAAAATGGACTTTTCTGCCAATTTAGATGGTTATTTCAACATAGTAAAGGATAAAATTGTTGCATTTCCATCTCAGAATTTGTTTTCATGGACCATGCTCAATTACGGAAAAGTTTGGATTGGTGGAGCTGAAATCAACGCAAACTGGCAATATCAATTTGTCAAACGCTATTTTATACGTTTGAATGGAAACTGCACTTGCCAAAAAGCAGTTGACCGGACAGATTCTACAGGCAAGACTTTCAACCATCAAATTCCATACACGCCCGTTTGGTCTGGTTCGGCCAGTGCCAGCGTAGAAACGCCTTGGTTTACCATTGCATACTCCATCATTGCCAGTGGCAAACGCTACGCATTAGGAGAAAATATTCCCGCCAACCAGGTCAACGGATACCTTGACCAAAGTATCACATTGGGCCATGAATTTGACATCAAAAAAGTCAAATTGGGCATCAAATTCGAATTGTTGAATATTGCCAATGCCCACTATGAAATTATCCGAAATTATCCTATGCAAGGACGGAACTTCCGTCTAAAAGTATGGTTTTCATATTGACAATAAACAAATTAAGCAAAACATAGAATGAAGATAAAAGAAGTAACACAACATTTGGAGCGCCGCTTTCCGCTCTACCTTCAAGAAGATTTTGACAACTGCGGTGTACAATGCGGAGACATCGAACAAGAAATCACTGGCGCCCTCATCTGTTTTGAAATGTCAGAAGCCGTTCTGGACGAAGCCGTCCAAAAAGGGTTCAACTTAGTCATTTCGCACCATCCACTCATCCTGAAACGCGGCATCCGTCGCATTTCACCTACCGACCGCGTGGGTAAAATTTTATACAAAGCACTGGTTAACAATTTGGTGCTATACTCTATGCACACCAATATTGACAGTGCCGAAGGCGGCGGAAACGATGCCTTTGCCGAGTTGCTCGGATTGCAAAATACTCAAGTGCTCGTGCCACACAGCGGACTCTACGGAAAAGTAGTCGTATTTGTGCCCACGACACACACCCAGCAAGTTAAGGACGCTTTAGCCGCAACGGGGTGCGGCGTGCAAGGCAACTACGACCATTGCAGCTATACGATGACAGGAACCGGCCATTTCCGTCCTAACGACCAAGCCCACCCATTTATTGGCGAGACAGCCGTTGAAGAAGATGTTGCCGAAGATCGTGTGGAGATGATCTTTCCCATCCATTTGCAGCGAAAAGTCATCCAAGCCATATACAAAAGCCATCCGTACGAAGAACCCGCTTTCGACATCATTCGATTAGAAAACCCCAGCAAGACCATCGGACTGGGGCGCATCGGAATGCTTCCAAAAGAAATGGATGCGCATGATTTTCTGGAATATATCAAAGAAAAAATGCAAGTATCCACCCTACGCTATTATGGTGCAATGGACAAGAAGATAAAAAATGTTGCCGTTTGCGGCGGCGGTGGCGCATCATTCATTGGCGCAGCCATGGCTGCTGGTGCGGATGCCTATGTCAGCGGCGACATCAAATACCACGACTTTTTGGATACAGACAAACAGATGCTCTTGGCCGACATTGGACACCGTGAAGGCGAACATTTTATTAAAGAAATTATTTATAAAGAGGTTAAAGAAAATTTTACTACTTTTGCAACCGAAATTTCTAAAATGGATATTTTGGAAATTTTATACATTTAATTCTTGAAATTCAAATAGTTAAATATCATTATGCCAAGAAAAAAAGTTACCGAAGAGGAAGCAGTTGTTGCAGATGAAACTGCAAAAAAAACGACTAAGACGAGTACAACTACAGCTAAACGCACCAAAAAAACAGAAGAAGCTCCTGTAGTAGAAGCTGCAACTTCAGCTATTGAAGATGACGTTACGGTAGAAAAAAGCGCTGACGGCATCATTGAAGTGAAAAAGCTCGAAAGCAATCAAAACAGCGCTGAAGAAATCACGATTGAACAGAAACTGCTCTCTTTGTACAATCTTCAACAAATTTGTTCTAAAATTGACGACATCCGTATGATTCGAGGCGAACTTCCTGAAGAAATTCGCGATAACGAGGACGAATGTGAAGGCAAAAGAACACGTATTGCTAAGTTGGAAGATGAAATCCAAAATTTGAAAACTAGCATTGCCAATCAGGAAACTATGAAAGCCGACGCTTTGGCAAGCATCAAGAAATATGAAGAACAACAGAACAATGTTCGTAATAACCGCGAATACGAGTCTCTTAGCAAGGAAATAGAGTATCAAAAACTGGAAATCCAAGTTGCGGACAAGCATAAAGCCAAATTCGAAGCTGAAATTGAAGAAAAAGAAGCTAAGATTGCGGAAACAAAAGAGAAACTTTCCGAATTGGAAGAAGTTCTGAATCAAAAGAAAGCCGAATTGGAAGTAATTATTGCCGATACGGAAAAAGAGGAGGAAGAACTCTTAGTTAAGGCAGACGAGCTCAAACAGAAAGTTGATGACCGTCTCTTGACCGCTTTCGAACGCATTCGCAAAAACGCTCACAATGGCTTGGCTATCGTTAGAATCGAGCGTGATGCTTGCGGTGGCTGCTTTAGCAAGATTCCGCCTCAACGTCAGTTGGACATCACCCTTCATAAGAAAATTATCGTTTGTGAAGCTTGTGGCCGTATTTTCATTGACGACAAACTCGTTCGTAGCCAAAACGCAGAAGAGTAATCCTAAACCTCAACATATAGTAAAGGGCGGAAATTTCCGCCCTTTTTTATTTCTACCTCTATGTATATATAATCTATAGAATTTCTTTGTCCTTCTCTCCATTGAGGATGTCCGCCACATGGATGATTTCAACTCCAACATCATGGGCCTCTTTATAGGCATCTAATTGCTGCAGACAATGGATATCTGTTGAGGTGATGAATTCTGCGCCCATGTCGTATGCCTGTCGAATCACTTCCCCGGTCATCACTTCAGCCGCATTGGGGTTCATTAACGGGAAACGACCGTTGGCGCCGCAACAGATGGGTTGATTTTCTGAAATCAGCAATTCCAATCCTTCCGTATTTCTCAACAGAATCTCAGGAGCATCATTATCAGGATATAAATTCCGGGCAGAGCAAGACTTAAAATAATAGACACGATGATGGAATTTATTGCCTAACGATTCAACATGTTTGACATTGACAATAAAGTCGCACATTTCATACACTAATTGCACAAAATTGGCTCTTTCCGTTGAAGAATGCGAATTTTCCAACAATTGGCGCAAATATTGCTTCATAAAGCCCGCACAGCCGCAATCTGGAATAACCACAGGTGTCTTGGTGCCAAAATTGTCCACCAACTGAATACTCAAGCTCTTAGCGTATTCAATTTCCCCTTGCAAATAGAAACGACGACCACAGCAAGTCTGCTCACTGTCATATTGGCAGCGAACGCCCAACTTTTCCAACACATTTTTAACGCTTTGCGCCGTGTTGGGCTGGAACATGTCCATCTGGCAAGGGATGAACAGATTTACAATATTATTGGATGAGATTTCGCTCATATTCTAAACTATTAGGAACCGCATTTGGAATAACCGCAGTTGGAGCAGACTAAACAGCCTTCCTTGAATTCCATCGTGTCTTTCTGGTTGCATTTAGGACAGATAACACCCTTTTGTTTTGTGCCGTCTTGGATGAATTTCTTCAAAGCGCGGCAAACACCATTTCTCCAAGAGTTAATACTTTCTTGGCGGAAGTTCAAACTGGAGATGATGTTTACGATATTTGTAACCGGCATGCCGTTACGCAATAAGGCAGAGGTCAGTTTTGCATAATTCCAGAATTCTTGATCGAAACAACGATCCAAACCGCACAAAATCACTTCATAACCGGCTTTATCATAGTATTTGAAATCATAAGACTTCGTACCATCTTCATGGCGGTTTTTGATGATAATGCCATGTTCAACCCACTTCGGCAATTGGAAGCTTTCTTCACCCGTTTTACCTGTAAAGATTTCATATGGTTTGCCATCATAAATGCCGATGTAAGCAACCCAGTCTTCGCTGTTGTTTTTGAAATGAATCACATCTGCATGCAATTCCTTCGGGCGTTTGAAGTTCTTCGGTGTTTTCTGTTCTTCGGCTTTCTTTTCGTCTTTAATGCTGTTCAAAACGCCGTCACGAGAACCTTCTCTGTAAACCGTCATACCCTTGCATCCGCATTCCCATGCTTTCATGTAAAGGTCGGCAACCACTTGTTCTGAAACATCTGCCGGCAAGTTCACCGTTACAGAAATGGAGTGGTCCACCCATTTTTGAACAGAACCTTGAAGGGCAACCTTCATCAAATAATCGGTATCAGCAGCGGTAGCTTTATAGTACGGAGATTGTTCTACCAATGCTTGGATTTCCTTATCGTTCATCTGTTTCATCTGTTCCAAGGTATAACCCTTTGTTTCAGCCCAGATGACGAATTTAGGATGGAAAACCATATATTCCTCGAACATATCGCCAACAGTATCTTTTACAATACTTTTAGAGATATTGATATCATTCGGATTTATTTTTCTACGGCGTTTGTAAACCACATTGAAAGCAGGTTCCAAACCGGAGGTTGTCTGCGTACAAATACTTACACTGCCAGTCGGAGCGATAGTCAGCAAAGCAATATTACGGCGACCATAGCGAACCATATCGTCATAAAGTTTAGGATCAGCAGTTGCGATACGGTGGATAAATGGGTTATGGCCTTCTTTGATGCAGCTATAGATAGGGAATGCGCCGCGCTCTTTAGCCATATTGACAGAAGAGCGATAAGCCGCAAGTGCCAATTGTTTATGGACCTCTGTAGAGAAAGCATTACCTTCTTCAGAACCATAGCGGATATTCAAGGCAGCCAGCATATCGCCTTCTGCGGTAATACCCAGACCTGTTCTTCTACCTTTGAGAGATTGTCTTCTAATCTTGGTCCACAACTCTTTTTCAACGCGTTTTACATTGTCATTTTCAGGATCGCTTTCAATTTTTGCCAAAATGCGATCAATTTTCTCCAATTCCAAATCAATGATGTCATCCATCAATCGTTGCGCATATTGGACATGGGTTCTGAAAAGCGGCATATTGAATGAAGCCTCAGGAGTGAACGGTTTGTCCACATAGCTGTAGAGGTTCATTGCAATCAGACGGCAGCTATCGTAAGGACAAAGTGGGATTTCGCCACAAGGGTTCGTAGAAACCGTCTTGAATCCTTCATCTTTATAGCAATCTGGAACAGATTCGCGCAAAATGGTATCCCAGAATAGCACGCCCGGCTCCGCAGACTTCCAAGCATTGTGGATAATTTTCTTCCAAAGCTTAGAGGCATCAATATTTTGTTGAAAACGAGGTGTTTCAGATTCAATCGGATATTTTTGTTCATAAAGAGCTTCGTTTTTGACGCTCTTCATAAAATCATCGTCAATTTTAACAGAAACATTAGCGCCAGTAACCTTGCCTTCGGTCATTTTGGCGTCAATGAATTTCTCAGAATCGGGGTGTTTGATAGAGATAGAAAGCATCAAGGCGCCACGACGGCCATCTTGTGCCACTTCTCGAGTGGAGTTGGAATAGCGTTCCATAAAAGGAACCACCCCCGTTGAAGTCAATGCGCAGTTCTGCACATGGCTGCCGGAAGGACGAATACTGGACAAGTCATGACCAACGCCGCCACGACGTTTCATCAATTGAACTTGTTCTTCATCCATTTTCATGATTCCGCCGTATGAATCGGAATCACTGTCATTACCAATAACAAAGCAATTTGACAAGGAAACAATCTGGTCATTGTTGCCGATGCCGGCCATCGGGCTACCTTGCGGAACTATATATTTAAAGTGATCGAACAAAGAGAAAATCATCTCTTCGCTCATCGGATTTGCATAGCGCTTCTCAATGCGAGCAAATTCACTTGCCAAACGATGATGCATTTCTTCCGGAGTGCGTTCCAGCAATTGACCATCCTTGTCTTTCAATGCATACTTATCAATCCAAACTCCGGCTGCCAATTCATCACCACCAAAATAAGATACTACGTCAGCCAAAATTTCTGACTTTGTATATATCTTACGGACAGGCGATGATTTCTCTTCGATATCATTTACCGGCTGGATGTTTTTCTGCAATGAACTTTCTCGAGATTGTAACAATCCGGAAGATTTTGCAGGTTGTTTGTCTAAAACCGTTGATTCAGACTCATTTTCTTCCATAAATCCAAAAAGGGATAACTCGTTTGTCATATTTGATTTGATATGTGATAATGAATACTTTTTTGGTTCCAAATTTGAGACAATCCACCCGAAATCAGCACATCAAAAGACACAAATATAACCAACAGATTGATTTAGAACAGGTTAGTGGTTGTTTCAAATCTCAAATTTGAGGTTGCTAAAATAGAAAATTGACATCATTTCTGCTAAAAATTATAGAACATAATATCAACAAATTGCCGTTGATAATTTTTCTACCTGATAATTAGCGAATTAAAGTTTTTGTGCACAATCTTGGTGTTTGGGAGCATTTTTTACCATTTGAATTTGGCCAAATGACCGCCAACCTGAACTGAAAACGGTTGGTTATCGGCCCTTATTTCTACTCTCCCATCTCCGACCTATTCGGGCAGAATCCGTTTGATAAGGCCTTGCAAAGTTGAGCCGGGACCGAACTCCGTGAATTCGGTTGCCCCATCGGCAGACATTTGAAGCACGGATTGCGTCCAGCGCACCGGACTGGTCAATTGACGGAGCAGATTTTCTTTAATCACCACCGGGTCGTCTGATGCTGCCGCTGTAGCATTTTGATAGACTGGACAGAACGGCTTTGCAAACGAGCATTGGCGAATTGCTTCCGCCAACTCGTCTTGTGCAGGCTGCATCAGCGGGGAGTGGAACGCGCCCCCCACCTTAAGCGGCAACATGCGACGTGCGCCTGCCTCGCTCAATTTCTCCATGGCCAGCTCTAACCCCTTCAAACTTCCAGAAATAACCAACTGCTGGGGGCAGTTGTAATTCGCCGGCACTACCACCTCATCCGTGATGGAAGCACAAACTTGCTCTATGGTGGCATCGTTGAATTTCAAAACGGCCGTCATTCCTGAGGGCTGCAACTCGCAGGCACGCTGCATGGCATGAGCACGCTTCGAAACCAAGGTGAGAGCATCCTCAAAAGCCAAGCATTCATTGACCGCCAAAGCCGTAATCTCTCCCAAGGAGTGTCCTGCGACCATGTCGGGGCGCACTTGCGCCAAGCAACGATAGGCAATATAGGAATGCAGGAAAACTGCCGGCTGCGTAACACGCGTTTCCTTTAACTGTTCTTCCGTTCCTTCAAACATGATTTCTGAGATTGGAAAGCCCAAAATCTCATCTGCCTGATGGAATATCTCTTTTGCTATAAGATAAGCTTCATACAAATCTTTGCCCATTCCGGAAAACTGGGCGCCTTGTCCTGGAAATACAAATGCTCTCATATTGTGTTATCAAATAATGGTACGGACGAAAAGATTTTCATCCGTACCATTTGTTTCCAGTGTCGTTCCATTTTCCATGAACAACACCCTATTTTTTAAAGATTAAATGCCTTTTTGATTTTATCTACATATTCCAATCGTTCCCACGGGAAGAAAGTCACCATTTTTTTACCATAAGCCGTATCCACTTCCTTTTCGTAAGTGTCGCGACCAAAATGGCCGTAAGTAGCAGTAGGTTGGTAAATCGGATTCTTCAATTGGAAGCGTTCTATGATATCATACGGTCTCATCTTGAAAATCTTGCTGATTTTCTTGGCAATGTCCCCATCGCTCATCTTGACCTTAGCGGTGCCATAGGTGTTAACATAAAGTCCAACGGGTTCAGCCTTGCCAATCGCGTAAGCAACTTGTACGAGCACTTGGTCACAGAGGCCAGCGGCCACCATATTCTTAGCAATATGGCGAGTAGCGTATGCAGCGGAACGGTCAACTTTGGAAGGATCCTTGCCGGAGAAGGCGCCACCGCCATGGGCACCATGACCGCCGTAGGTATCAACGATAATCTTACGGCCCGTAAGACCAGTGTCGCCATGTGGACCACCAATCACGAACTTGCCAGTCGGGTTGACGAACAGTTTATTTTCGTAATCAAAATCTGCGAAAAGTTTTTGCACATTTTTCGGACATTTCTTGATGACGCGCGGAATCAAGATTTCTTTGACATCTTTTCTGATTACGGCCAGCATTTTATCGTCCGTATCATCAAATTCATCGTGCTGAGTAGAAATCACAATCGTATCGATGGCTTCAGGAATATGGTTGTCGGAGTAGCGAACCGTCACTTGTGATTTGGAATCTGGACGGAGGTACTTCATTTTCTTGCCCTCTTTGCGAATTTGCGCCAACTCATAAACCAGCTCGTGCGCCAACTCAACGGTCAATGGCATATAGTTATCCATTTCATTACAGGCATATCCAAACATCATACCTTGGTCGCCCGCACCTTGTTCTTTGGCCTTCTTGCGTTCAACGCCTTGGTTGATATCGCCAGACTGGCCGTGGATGGTGTTGATGACGCCACAGGATTTGCTGTCGAATTGGTACTCGCTCTTGTTGTACCCGACATTGTCAATTACATTTCTTACGATTTCGTCCACGGGAACATAGCAGTTGGTTTTCACCTCTCCCGCGCACACTACCAAACCGGTAGTCACTAAAGTTTCGCAAGCCACTTTAGATTCTGGATCTTTGGAAAGAAAAGCGTCCAGTAAAGCGTCTGATATTTGATCACTCAGTTTGTCTGGGTGTCCTTCAGATACTGATTCAGATGTGAATAGATAGCTCATAACTAACGTTTTTTGTGTTAATAATTAAATTGTTACAGAAAACCGTGGAAGAGCTGAAAAGGCGTTTTAGCATTTTTTCATGTGGTTGCAAGCAGTTCAAATCTGTCCACGTTTTTCAAGCGGCAAAAGTACACAAAAAAATTGATATTTGAAAGAGAATTTTTTTCGTTAACATTAGCCATTGATATTAACTGTTGGCCGTTGCATTTTCCGTTTTCAATTTAACGAGACTGCATCTTATAACGGCGCTAGCCCAACAATGCTTTCATACTCATATACAAACTGTCCATCCGCATACAATGGAAAAGATGAAATGAGCAGCTAACAAGACGATTACCAGAGTATTCATATCATTATTATTATAACGAAGCAAAGATATAAAAAAACGAACAACCGCTCGCTTTTTTTGCTATCTTTGCGGCCTCAAAAAAACAACCACCTAATCCAAAAGTTGCACTGATGGAAAAGAGAATTGGAACAGTCACCGTGCTCATCAAAGATCGCGCGGTAGCACCGCAAGTTAACGCCACGATATCGCAGTTCGCCGACATCGTGCTCGCCCGACAAGGGCTGCCCTTCCACGACCGCTCCGTGGCGGTCATTTCGCTCATTGTGGAGGGCGACACCAACCAAATCAACGCACTTTCTGGAAAATTAGGGAGACTCGACAATGTCGAGGCTAAAGCCATTGTCACGAAGCTATTAGCCGTTAGCAATTAGCTTTTAGCCTTTTAAACTTTGAACTTTAAACTTTAAACACTAATAGATATGCAATTCAATCCAGAAAAATGTCGCATTCCCGACGAAATTGGCAAACCGTTCATCGATGTAGATGAAATTTGGGATTACATCAATAATACGAAAAGCACTCCTGAGAGAGTTCGCGAAATCATCCAAAAGTCATTGGACAAAAACCGTCTGACGATGGAAGAGACGGCCGTCCTCATCAACACGACCGACCCCGCCTTGGTAGAGGAAATCAAAGAGGGCGCACGCGAACTGACACGCCGCATCTACGGCAACCGCATCGTGCTCTTCGCTCCGCTCTATGTCGGCAACTACTGTATCAACAACTGCAAATACTGCGGCTTCCGTTCTTCCAACAAGGAGCAAATCCGCACCACATTGACGGACGAAGAACTCGTTCACAATGTGGAAGCATTGGAAGAAGACGGCCAGAAACGTCTGATACTCGTCTATGGCGAGTCCCCGAAATACTCTCCGGAATACATCGCCCACACCGTGAAGTTGACCTACGCCACCAAGAAGGGCAACGGCTCTATCCGCCGTGTCAACATCAATGCAGCCCCATTAGATGTGGAAGGTTTCCGCACCGTGAAAGAAGCCGGCATCGGCACCTACCAGATTTTCCAAGAGACCTATCATCCGGAAGCATACTCCTGGTATCATCCGGCAAACACGATGAAGGGCAAATACGACTGGCGTCTTACCTCTATGGACCGCGCACAGCAGGCCGGCATCGACGACAACGGTCTTGGCATCCTGTTCGGCTTGTACGACTGGCGTTTCGAAGTGTTGGCCATGATTCGCCACACCAACCACTTGGAAGCCTGCTTCAATGTGGGCCCGCACACCATCTCCTTCCCGCGCATCAAGGATGCTTCCGGTCTGAACATCGACAAGAAGTATTTCGTGGATGATGAGACTTTCGAAAAGATCATCGCCATTTTCCGTTTGGCTGTTCCTTACACGGGTATGATTCTCACGGCTCGCGAAACGGCTGAGTTCCGCGCAAAGGCCATCCAATACGGCATCTCCCAAATCGACGGCGGCACCAACCTGCAGTTGGGTGACTACAAATACCATCACGAAGAAGAGGAGAAAAACTCCGACAAGGTGGAAGACCAGAACCTGCACCGCGAACAGTTCCAGATTGGCGACGATCGCACGTTGGGCGACATCATCGAGGAACTTTTGGAAAACAACTACATTCCGAGCTTCTGTACTGCCTGCTATCGTCTAGGCCGTACCGGCGAGCACTTCATGGAATTCAGCGTGCCGGGCTTCATCAAGCGCTACTGCACTCCGAACGCCATCCTCACCCTCAGCGAATATCTCGTTGACTACGCCACTCCGGAAGTTGCTGCCAAGGGCTGGAAGGTCATCGAAAACAACCTCGTCAACGTGGATGAGAAGTTCCGCGACGAACTGCTGAAACGCATCGAGCGCATCAAGCAGGGCGAGCGCGACCTGTACTTCTAACATTTTGGAAATTGTTGAATTATAATAGAAAAGGCTGCCGGAAGGTAGCCTTTTTTTGTTACGTGAAAATCGTTGGGGCGAATGTAAGGGCGAATAATTATTCGCCCCGACACGCCCCGACATTGATATTTTGTTTATATTTGCCCCGCTTTTCAAAAGCACTCAATTCTCTAAAATCATTTACTAATACACATAATATGAAAATTTTAGTTTTAAACTGTGGCAGTTCCTCTATCAAATACCAATTGTTGGAAATGGAACCGCAACCCGAATTATTGGCTAAAGGTCTTGTTGAACGCGTTGGTTTGGAAATGGGCGAATTCACCCACAAACCGGTTGGCAAAGACAAATACTACACCCAAACCCCTATCGCCAACCACGAAGTCGGCGTTAAATTGGTGCTCGAAGCTTTGATGGATCCCCAACACGGCGTCATCAAATCCGTAGACGAAATCAATGCGGTAGGTCACCGTGTGGCTCACGGTGGTGAATACTTTGACAAGAGTATGATTCTTGGTCCGAAGGAAATCGAAGAAATCGAAAAGCTTTGCGAATTGGCTCCGCTGCACAATCCCGCTTCCCTGCTCGGTATCAATGTGATGATGAAACTCTTACCGAACATCAAACACGTCGGTATTTTCGACACCTCCTTCCATCAGACCATGCCGCCTGAGGCTTTCCTGTACGCACTTCCTTACGAAATGTACGAACAAAAGAAAATCCGTCGCTACGGTTTCCACGGCACGAGCCACAAATATGTCGGCCCGAAGGCTGCTGAAATTGCAGGCCTCGATTATAACAACTGTAAGATTGTCAGCTGCCACCTCGGCAACGGCGCTTCCATCACCGCTATTAAGAATGGCAAGTCCATCGACAACTCTATGGGCTTCACTCCGGTAGAAGGTCTGATGATGGGTACACGTTGCGGCGATATCGATGCCGGCGCGCTCATCTACATTATGGATTCCGAAAAGATGGACACCAAACAACTCAACACCTTCATCAACAAGAAATGCGGTTTGCTCGGTATTTCCGGCAAGAGCGTGGACATGCGCGACATCCGTGCCGGCCGTGACGCTGGCGACGAACGCTCCACCTACGCTTTCAATATGTTCGCTTATCGCGTGAAGAAATACATCGGCGCTTACGCAGCTGCTATGGGTGGCGTTGACCTCATCCTCTTCACCGGCGGTATCGGCGAAAACGCTTGGTTCCAGAGAGAAGCCATCTGTGACGACCTCGACTGGCTCGGCACTAAATTGGACATCGAAGCCAACAAGAAATATGCTGGTGAAGACGGCATCATCTCTACCCCGGATTCCAAGGTGAAACTCGTTTCCGTCACCACCAACGAAGAACTCGTGATGGCAATGGATACCTATAAATTGGTAAAATAATTTATTGACATATTGACGGTGCACGCATCGTCTCTACAAAAATCAAAACGGGCGGCCAAATGGTCGCCCGTTTCGTATTTTATAGTATAAATTTGAATTATTGTTCAACTTCCACTTTTTTATTTTTTGGTTGTTTCTTACTTGCTTTTGCAGAAGCCAACACACTCAAAATGACCACAAAGAAGAAAGCAGCACCGCGCATGCATTCAATCGTCATCATGATAACGGCAATAAGGCCAATGTAGAAAACAAGTCCGATGGCAATACCCCAAAGAAAATTTTTAGCACGAATTCCATCGGCGATAATCTTTCCAATCACAAAAGCAAAAAGTATTGCTTGTGAGATAAAAAGAGCCCAGGATACAGCCACGGCACCAGCATAATAGCAAGCGCCACAAGCTGCAACACCCATCAAAGCCAGCAACATAGCCCATTTCCACTCTTTCCATTTCTTACCTTCGCTCAAACCAGCATGTACGGACATTTCGGCCGTCACTTGCATGATAGCGCATTGCAAGGTATAGATAACATGTACTAACAAGACTACGCCTACAACTGCCCAACCCCAGCCGACAATCTGATGTTGGCAGAACCATCCAATACAAGATTTGGAAAGCGCATCTGTTTCATTGATAGCAGGCAGACCCGATTGGAAACAATAATAGTAAATGGCAATCAAAGAAACCGCCAGCAGAATAGAAACCACGGGATAATATTGAGATTTACCTCTGTTACGGATTTTGAAATTAAAAAATCCCATCACTTCCACCACAATAAAAATAAATATAAGTTGTGCAATCGGGTGGATACCCAATGGATTGCTGTGATGAAGTTGCATCAAATCGGGCAAGTTGTAAATGGGAGCGTTCGCGCTTAAATAGTCAATAATGCTCATTGTACAAGTATTTATTTAACAATATTTATTACAAATAAAATGTATTTTTTTGCGGGTGCAAATTTACATAAAATTACAACACTTCAGTTTATGCATAAAAGTAATGGAAAAAAACGGCTGGAAAATAGGGGCATTTGCTAACCATTTTGTTGTGCAAAACACAAAGTAAAAAAATCAAGAAATGTTGATTGACTAATGAACCCTAAAAAATGGTTCAAAGTCAAGTATTTTTAGTAAAACATCATATTTTGGCAAATTATTTGCATAGAGAAGGTCCGCGAGTGCGGTCCAAAATCGCGCCCGCCATTTAATTATGTAATATAAAACACTATAAATAAAAGAAATATGGAAGACGAAAAAACAGTTGATCAAATCGATGAAACCATCAACGAAGCTGCTGCAACGGACGAAAACACTCCTGAAACTGACAATTTGCAAGAAGAAAATGACAGTCAAAAAAAAGGCGGCATATTTTCCAGAAAAAACAATAAAGATAAAAACAAGATACAGGAATTAGAAGCAGACATTGAAAAACTCAAAGCTGAAAAAGCCGAAATTAACGACCGCTTTCTGCGTCTTTATTCCGAATTTGACAACTATAAAAAGAGAGTCAACAAGGAAAAGTTAGACCTCATTTCCACTGCATCCGAAAAAGTTATCGTCAGTTTGCTGCCCGTGATTGACGACTTTGAACGCGCCATCAATGCAAACGAAAAAGCAGAAGACATCAACGCTATCAAAGAGGGTTTCAACCTGATTTACAACAAACTCATCCAAATGTTGAAACGCTTTGATGTTGAAGAAATCGCAGCTAAGGGCGAAGTCTTCGACACCAATTTCCATGAAGCTGTGACACAATTCCCAACAGACAAAGAAGAAGACAAAGGCAAAGTTATTGATGTTACAGAAAAGGGTTATAAAATTAAAGAAAAGGTCATCCGATACGCGAAAGTCGTAGTGGCACAATAATACAGAGTTAAAAGAAAGAACAATCAATTCTAACTTCTAACCTACTAATAGCCAATAGCAAACAGCTATTGATTTAACACAAAGGTTTCAAAAGAGAAAACAACAATATGGCAGAAAAAAGAGACTATTATGAGGTGCTCGGTGTAGATAAAAGCGCCAATGCGGACGAAATAAAGAAAGCCTATCGTAAAAAGGCACTTCAATATCACCCTGACCGTTGGGTAAACGGTACTGAAGAAGAGAAAAAAGAGGCAGAAGAAAAATTTAAAGAAGCTGCTGAGGCATACGATGTGCTGAGCACGCCTGAAAAGAAGGCACGTTACGACCAATTTGGTCATGCGGGCATGAGTGGTGCTGCTGGCGGCGGCTTTGGCGGTTTTGACATCAGCGACATTTTCTCTCGTTTTGGTGATATTTTCGGCGGCGGATTCAGCGGCGGCGGATTTGACCTCGGCGACTTATTCGGCGGCGGCGGTGGCGGCGGTCGCAAATATGTGAACCGCGGCAGCAATATGCGAATCAAAGTGAAACTCACCCTAGAGGAAGTAGCTACGCAAACAGAGAAAAAAGTCAAAATCAGCAAATTCGTTCCCTGCGAACACTGTCACGGCACAGGTGCTAAAGATGAGCACAGCAAAGAAACCTGCCCTACCTGCAAAGGCCGTGGCCAAGTCACCCGCCAACAACAGAGCATGTTCGGCATCATCCAGCAGACTTCAGTATGCCCACATTGTAATGGAGCTGGCGAAATCATCAAGGATCCTTGTCCGCACTGCCACGGAAAAGGCATCGTCAAAGGAGAAGAAGTCATCCAACTCAACATCCCGGCTGGGGTGGACAACGATATGCAGCTCACCATGCGCGGCAAAGGCAACGCTGCACCCAATGGCGGCATAAACGGTGACTTGCTCATAGCCATTGAAGTGGAAGACCACGACATCTTCGAACGCGATGGCAACAACCTGTTCCTCAATTACCATATCAGTTTCCCTCAGGCAGCCCTCGGCGATACAGTGGAAATTCCAACCCTTACGGGCAAAGTGCGCATCAAAATTGCCGCCGGCACACAAAGCGGCCAAGTGCTCCGCCTACAAGGCAAAGGGCTTCCAGAACTCCACTCCAATAATGTTGGCGACCTCATCATCAACATCAATGTTTGGACTCCGAAAAAACTCACCAAAGAGGAAAAGGAAATTATTGAAGGACTAAGTTCACATGAGAATTTCGTTCCCAAACCCGGCAAAAACGAACGTAGCGTCTTCAACCGGGTTAGACAGATTTTCAGCTAATCCTATAGTGCGAACTGCACAATAACAAATACAAGACCCAAAACAAAGGTGGAGATAACAATACCTCTGCCTGTTTTGTCGTATTTCAAATTCAGCAAATAATATCTTAAAATAAACAACGAAGGTATCAAGCTGACCAAGATGAACTTGGGAATCAAAGTCTTCATCAGATTCGGATTGTTGAGCATCATTTCAGGATTGAAATGAATCAACAATTTCAAAATGCCAAAGAGGATTCCGAAAATAACTGCAGGAACAACAATTCCCAAGATGACGCCCATGGCGTATGAATCTTTTCTTAATTTATCTAACATCTTCTAAATATTTTACTTCATTCATATAATGGTAAGCGGTCATATCATAATGAACCGGCTGGATAGAGACAAAGTTATGCTTCAATGCCCATTCGCACGAATCCTCCTTATGGTCAGTGTCCACCAAATGCCCCACATACCAATATTGAGTTCGTCCATACGGGTCCGTCATCGGCTCCAAAATCTCATCCCAATATCCTTGCGTTTGGCGCGTAACTTTCAAGCCCTGGATCTCTTCAATCGTACACTTCGGAAAGTTGACATTCAAGCTTACTTGGGGTGGAAGGCCTTTTTCGAGCACCTGTTTGATAATCTTTTTGCCAAAATACTTGGCAGCGGTAAAGTCTGCATCTGGCGCATAATCTGCCAAAGACAAACCGACCGCATTCGTCAAAAAGGAGGCCTCAATAGCTGCACCCATTGTGCCGGAATAGATTACACTCACAGAAGAGTTGCAACCATGGTTGATACCAGAAAGCACCAGATCCACTTTGCGACCCTTCAGCACCACTTTCATGCCCAGTTTCACACAGTCCACTGGAGTTCCATTAGTGCGCCAATATTGAACGCCGTCTTCCTCTTTATACTTTTTTAAATGGAGTGGAAGGTCCATTGTAATGGCGTGCCCCATAGCCGACCGGACCCGGTCGGGCGCTACCACCACCACTTCGCCAAACTCCTTGGCAATTTCCACCATGGCTGCCAAGCCTAGGGCTTCGTAGCCATCATCATTGACCACCAGTATCAAGGGTTTATCTGACATCTTCACTAATTTTCTTTAACAATCTTAATAGCTTTGCTCTGAACGCCATTTTGCATCACTTTGAGCACATAAATGCCGGCCGCATAATCAGACAAGTTCAAGGTGGTCATAGAGTCCGTTACCGTCACAGTTTGGAGCAAACGGCCTGCAAAATCATATAATTGACAAACGGCATCTTCAGCAGCTTCCATTTCTGGGAGCATCACTTGCACCATACTGGTTGTTGGATTCGGGAAAACCGTCACATTTTCGATGGTATAGTTTTCAACGCTGGTACCCGTGGTGGAGCAAGGAAGCTCAATATAGTCAATCATAGCCATATCTTGACCCGAATTCACCATGTAGTCTTTTTCATATTCCCACTTGAAGGTGTGCTGTCCCGGCATAACAGCATAAGCAGCTCGTGCCCAGCCCTCTTCACCGCTCCAACTACCTTTCAAAGTATTATCAATGTAAAAATTGAACATATCATATCCATCCTCTGAAGATACTTTGTAATAGAAAGAAATGGTATCTGCCGAAACCACATATTGAGAAATGGACAATACAGAAGAACCATTGTTGCTAATAGCACCGGAGCGGGCAGCGTAATTGCCTTCATACGGATTTTGCGTAGTGATAGTCCAAGGTTTAGAAGAATTATTACTCCAAGAGTAATTAGAGAAGTCTCCACTTTCCCAATCTTCTGCTTGGAAGCCGATTTTGACAAACAGGTCTTTTGTTTCTCTATAGCCATCTACCACATAGGTGACATTCAATTTGGCGACCGTCGGGGCCAATACCGTTTCATCCACACGGACACGAACTTGCACATCGCCTGCGCCATCTACGTTGATAACCGGCGTTTCGTACGGCAAACGATAGAGCACCAACTTGTTGTCGGCGCTTTGAACATACACCTTGCCTTCTTTTGCCACACCATTTCCAATATTGTGCAAATCAAATTTCAAATAGGCCGATTCATTGAAATCCAAACGACCATTCTGATTGCCAAGGGTACTGTCGTCCACCTTAACTTCACCGATTGACAAAATAGGAGCGTGCAAAGGTATTATCGTAGAAATCGAATGATTTTCATCGTTATAGAATAAGTTCAGCTCAACTGTTGCATTATGGAAAGCAGGGACATTCGGAGCTACCGTAAAGGTAAAGGCATCTACTTTCGTATATAAATCATGACTATTGATGGCATTGATTTGAGCCGTACCGTTGTTAATCGTCAAATAGGGGTCATCCGTGCGAACTTGCAATTGAATATTGCCAGAATCATCATTGCCCACATTTTCAAGATTCATGTCCACGGTAATTGTTTCTGCATAATCAGCCAAGCCATTTTGGTTGCCATTATCGTGCAATACCAAAGATTTGCTAATCAAGTAGGGGCCATTAACAGGAACCAGTTGGATGAAGCCCTCAGCAGGCAAATAATTTTGAGCTACGGCCAAGACATTCAACGTATCGGTAGGCAGTAAAGTTAGAGGCACATCCAAAGAGAGTGCGCCATTGGCGATCACGCCGGTAGCCACAATCTCGTTATGGCAAGTAAGGGTAACTTTTGCGCCATTGACAGTTGAAGTAAAATTGACACTCTGAGTACCTATCGGCAATTGCTGGTCGTATGTGAGCGGCAAAGCTTGCGGAATTGCGGTACGAACCATCAAAGCTGGGTCGCCGAAAAGAATCCAAGTACGTGTGACTTCATAATCATTATATTCATCCAGCATCTTAATCATGCCATTGAAGGTAACACCGCCGAAAGTATATTTCTGAGCTACAGCACTGGTGCCCGTCAAGATCTCAATCATGTGATCTTCAGCACACATCGGAGAGTTCCAGGGTTGATTGATCGTGGACATCAGCGTGCCCACAGCGCCTGTTGGCTGATTGTTTTTCGTTGCGCGCAACCATGCTTCAGCAAAGCAAGTGCGACCGCTATATGCGCCATTGACACAAGCCACAGAGATGATGAACGGCAACTTATTCGCATTATTCAAAGAATTCACATTAGAAACACTGAAACCTGTTGTCACCCAAGAGGTTTCGGAACCATGGCCACAATAAACCATAATACCTGTACCAGCATTTACCGCCGTAGTAACATTTGCTGCTGACGGATTGCCCGATGCGTCCAAACCACCTTGAGAACCTTCGAAGAGTTCGTAACCAGAAGTATATGTGTAATTTGTCAGCTTATTACAAATATTGCGAATATGCTGATAGTCATATTCATTATCATCGCCAGGACCTTGGCTTGAACCGATGCCCACATAAACAGGAAAATGATTGACCTCTACTGGATTGCTTTCGTAGCTGATGAATTTATTCACTTGGACAGTCACATGATCCACTGTTTCGGCAGAAATCTTACCCATAATAACATCTGGATAAACATCATTTCCGGCAATTTCACCGTAATAATTATCACTAATATTACCGCCGGCAGAGATTGTAGGGAATTTGTTATTGTCACCCACCATCACTAAAAAAGCAAAATCGCTATGATTAGTGTAATAGGAAGAAATATAGTTTTTAATAGCAGAACTGGTACTGCCTGCCGTGGCTAAGGAAACGATTTCGGTAGGAAATCCATTCTTGATTTTCCAATCGGCATACGGTTGCATCGCTTCACAGAACTCTGCTGGAGCCAAAATCAAAATACGACCATTTTCCATCAACGGGTTGGATTTAACCGCATTGTAATTCAAAAAATGATCTGTATAAATCAAGTCATAATTTTTGACAACCGTATTCACTCTTTTAATATTTTGGTCACTTTCGAAACGAATTCTGACCGTAATGCTGGAGTAGGCTTTCAGCTCTTTTTGCACTGGATTATAGGCAAAAGGAAAAAAGTGTACAGCCACACCGTGAAAATCTCTCAATTGATACGGGTCTCCGAAAGTTACCGTATCATTATATAAGAATTGGTCTGTAAAAAACTCGGCACCTTTCATATAGGCGACATCATCCGGATTGACATTGCGGAGCAGACGGCCTTTGGAAGGAGCCAACTCGAAATTCTGCACCAAGGTATATTCGGAATTAAGCACTTCAGCACTCAAAACGCTACCTTCTGGAATAATCAGTGAAGTAGAAGATTGCAAAAGTTCAGGCGCGCCGGCCTTCAACATCGGATAAGCATTGTCCATGCATAATTTATACATTGTTTGTCCGTTGACATTCACTGCATGCGTTTGATATGCTGGAAATTCCACACGCACAACAGCCTCATGGTCGGACGAACTCAACAGCACAAAATTCAAATCTTGAGCTTGAGCAGTTGCAAAAATAAAACAAATGAATGCCAAAAACAGAACGCTGACTTTCGCGAAAAACACCTTAGATTTTGAAGACATTGTTGTAAAGTTTTAATGTAAAAAATGGGAGGCAAAGATACAAAAAATGTGGTGTCGGCGACATTTACAATTACAATCAAAAATGTAATTGTCTTCAAATAATTTTGTACTTTTGTGCCCGTTTCAAACAAGACTTTTTCATGAAAAAAACAGATATTCTCCACGAGGGAAAAGCCAAAGTCATTTATGCCACAGACAGTCCAAAACATGTCATTCTGGCATTCAAAGATGATGCCTCGGCCTATTTCGGTATCAAGAAGTCTTCTATTCAGAACAAAGGCATCTTGAGTAACAAAATCTCTGAAATCATTTTCACTCATTTAGCAAAAAATGGGGTAAAAACGCATTTCATCCAGCGACTGAACGACCGAGAGCAGTTGTGCCTACGCACCACTCCCCTGCCCTTGGAGTTTATCGTGCGCAATGTGATTGCAGGCAGTTTGTCCAGACGTTTGGACATCAAAGAAGGCACCGTTCCCCAGAACACCATCTTTGAAATTTGCCTGAAAAATGATTTGCTTCGTGACCCGATGATCAATCGTACCCATGTTACCGCCATAGGCATCACCAATGACGAGACCTTGGATAAAATCAAAGAGATTATTCAACAAGTAAACGCCATTATGGTACCGTTTTTCAAAAGCGCCAACATCAACCTCATCGACTTCAAATTGGAATTCGGCGTGGATGCCCAAGGGGAGATTTTGCTTATCGATGAAATATCTCCAGAAACGGCACGCCTTTGGGAGTGTGACAGTCAGAAAATCTTAGACAGCGACCTTTTCCGACGTGACCTGGGCAATGTGGAAGAATCCTACACAGACATTCTCAACAGGCTGCAAACCAACATCTAAAAAAACACAACGATTGAAAATGGATAAAAAATCTTTACGACAGCAAATAAGACAACTCAAAAAGGAACATTCTGCCGAAGAATTAGCAGCACAATCTGTAAAGATCATGGCAAAGTTGGCGCAACACCCCGACTTTCTACAAGCTAAGCGTGTGATGCTTTATGCCTCACTTCCCGATGAAGTGCAAACCTTAGACTTCTTGTCCGAATGGAAAACACGCAAGCAAATCATTCTCCCTACCGTTGTGGGCGACGACATCATTCCCGTCGAACTGACCGACAATTGCAACATGGTAGAGGGCGATTTCCATATTTGGGAACCCGAAAACCATCCTTATACAGGCGGCCTCGACTTGATTGTCGTTCCAGGCATGGCCTTCGACGAGCAGGGACATCGTTTAGGTCGCGGCAAAGGATACTACGATAGATTTCTAATAAAATATCCCGACGTAAAAACCATCGGGATATGTTTTGATTTTCAATTGTTAGAAGAAATTCCAACCGAGCCGCACGATAGAATCATCAGCGAGATTCTGTCGCTCTAATCAGAAATTTTCTTTCCGTAGGCCAAATCACCAGCATCGCCCAAACCGGGAACAATGTAAGAGTGTGCGGTCAATTCTTCATCCATTGCGCCAATCCAGATGGAGCAATTGGATGGTGAAAGGTGGCGTTGCAAATACTCAACGCCTTGTCGGCTGGCAATAACACTCACGATATGTGTATGTTCTGGTGCACCATTGTTCAATAGTTCTTCATAGGCGAGCACCATGGACTGTCCCGTCGCCAGCATAGGATCCACCAAGATGAGTGTCTTGTCTTCGATTTCTGGCGCAGACATATAATCCACTTGGATTTCGAAAGTGCCATCCTTTTCATATTTCCGGAAAGCGGAGATGAAAGCATTGTCGGCTTGGTCAAAATAGTTCAAAAGGCCTTGATGCAAAGGCAGTCCGGCACGCAGAATCGTAGCCAAAACCGGTTTGGTCACCATGCGCGGCATCATGGCAATGCCTAATGGAGTAACCACTTCTCTCTGTTCATACTTCAGCGTTTTGCTGATCTCGTAGGCGAAAATCTCACCGATTCTTTCCAAATTACGACGAAAACGCATGCTGTCCACTTGGACATCTGCACTTCTTATTTCAGCAATAAACTCATTGAAAATGGTATTGCTTTCTCCAATAATGTGAATGTTGTTCATAAGCCGATAATTTATAAAGATGAACTATTCTTTCCCAAAAACTCTTTCAAAAATAGTGGGAACTTCCTTCATATAATAATCTAAAGTAAAGCATCCGGACAGCTCTTCTGCGGTGAAATTAGCTTGAATGGTTTCATTTTGGAGCAGCAGTTCTTGATAATCTTCCCCGTCGAACCAAGCCTTCATCGCGATGGGCTGTACCAAATCGTAGGCAGCTTCGCGGGCAAATCCCTTGTTGATGAGCGCCGTCATCACGCGTTGAGCGAAAATCACTTTGTTGGTAATATAGATATGTTTCAGCATGTTTTCGGGATAAACCACAAGATTTTCCAAAATTCTGCCAAAGCGGTTCAGCATGTAGTCCAAGAGGATCGTTGCATCTGGGAGCATAATGCGTTCGGCAGAGGAGTGGGAGATGTCGCGTTCATGCCAAAGAGGAATATCTTCGTAAGAGCTGACCATATAGCCGCGAAGGATGCGGGCGCAACCGCACATATTCTCACTGCCGATAGGATTTCTCTTATGCGGCATAGCAGAAGATCCCTTTTGGCCCTTGCCGAAAGCTTCTTCCGCTTCGCGAAGTTCGGTGCGCTGCCAATGGCGGACTTCAATAGCCATCTGTTCCATAGAAGAACCTATCAAAGCCAACGTGGCCATATAGTGCGCATGGCGGTCGCGTTGCAGCACTTGCGTAGAAATATTTGCGGAGTGGATGCCCAATTGTTCGCAGACATAATCCTGAACGAAAGGCGGCGTATTGGCGAAATTGCCCACAGCACCGCTGATTTTGCCGCATTCGACATCTGCCGCTGCCATTTCGAAACGAGCCGTGTTGCGTTTCATTTCTTCATACCACAACGCCCATTTCAAACCGAGGGCGGTAATGTCTGCGTGAACACCATGGGTACGACCAATACACGGCGTATCTTTGAATTCGTAAGCACGTTTTTTCAAAATCTCCATGAAATGTTCCAAATCCTTACGCAAAATAGCATTGGCTTGCTTGATCAGATAGCCGTTGGCGGTATCCACCACATCCGTAGAAGTCAAACCATAGTGAACCCACTTGCGCTCATCGCCCAAAGATTCGCTTACCGCACGGGTAAAAGCAACGATATCGTGACGGGTTTGCTGCTCGATTTCATAAATGCGATCCACTTTGAAAGTCGCTTTATCACGAAGTTTCTGAACATCTTCTGCGGGTATAACGCCAAGCTTGCTCCAAGCGGCAGCAGCTTCTATTTCAACTTTAAGGTAGGCTCCGAACTTATTTTCTTCAGTCCAGATAGCACTCATTTCAGGACGGGAATAACGTGGTATCATAGTATCTTTTTTTATCAGTGAGGGCGCAAAAGTACAAAAAAATACATTATTTTTTGTATGTTTGCCGCCTTTCAAAAAAATGAATTATGGCACAAGAAAAATTTGCTGTTATCGGCGCTGGACACTTCGGTCAAGCTATCAGTTTGGCCCTCTCCGAAAAGGGGCACGAAGTATTGGTTATCGACTCCAATATCAATGTAGTACAGGATATTTCGGAGGATGTTGCCTATGCGGTTTGCGTGGATGCAACCAACAAACGCGCACTGCTCAATGAGAACATCCAGAACTTCGATGTCGTCATCATCGCCATTGGCAATGACTTCGTCGGACGACTGCTTTGCACAGCAAATTTACTAGATTTGGGGGTAAAGCGCATCATCTGCCGTGTGATGGGCAAAAGCCAACGCACGATTTTGGAAAAAATGGGCATCACCGAGTTTCTCTCTCCAGAAGATGAAGTCGGCGCCCTGCTCGCTGAACGCCTCACCAACCCCAGCATCATCTCCTATCTGCAACTTCCTGACGGCTATAAAATTGCGGAAATCATCTCTCCCGACCGCCTGATCGGACTGAACTTGGGAGACATCAACTTCCGCGACAATCACAAACTGAGCTTGATTACCATCCGACGCAACTTCGAAGAACTGGTTGCCGACAAGGTGGACACCAAACAGCACATCATCGGTGTGCCTGACACTTCCACCGTTATTCAAAAAGATGATGTTTTCGTCCTGTTCGGCAAAGAACACGACATCGATAACTTTATCAAAATCAATCTCTAATGAACTTGTCCGGGGAACCACATAGCAGATACGCGCACAGTCAGCAGAAAATCCACATTGCGACCTATAAGGACCGCATCCATCGGATTATGCAGATTTGTAGTGCGGTGATTTCCCTCACCACGATTGTCTTCATTATTATCTACCATGGATTCTACATCTCATTGGAAATGAAGCAGTTTATTCGCTGGTTTATCTATGGCAGTTTGTTTTTCTATGTCATCAAATACTTTACCTTCCTCTTCTACTCGCTCCATCGAAAGCAGTTCCTGCGACGATCGTGGTTCGAATGTGCGATGATCTGCATCCTCATCTTGCAGTTCATCTCGCATCTGTTCTTCCGCTCGGATGATCAATTGATGAACTCCACAAACTTCGAAAACTACTACCTGCTGTTCATTCAGTTCTACTTCCTCATCATTGTCTTAATAGAATTGGCTAAAATGAGCAGTTCCTTAGGAAAATACAACCTCAGTCCGCCCATTCTGATGGTGGCCTCCTTCCTGATACTCATCATTTTCGGTACTATATTATTGTGTATGCCGCGTATGACCACCAACGGCATCACTTTTATTGATGCCCTATTTACGGCCACCAGTGCCAGTTGCATCACGGGGTTGAGTGTGGTCAGCACCTCCGCTTGCTTTACCGTCAAAGGACAGATCATCATCATGATACTCATCCAGTTAGGCGGTATGAGTATCTTGTCCTTCGCTACCTTTTTCACCACCTTCCTGTCACGCTCTTATGTGGGACTGCGCTATCAATATCTGGTGCGCGACATGATGTCCACCGACCAACTTTCAGACTCCTTCACATTGCTGCGAAGTATTGTGCTAACAACCTTTATCATAGAACTTTCTGGTGCAGCACTGCTCTTCACCTATTGGAAAACCACGGGCTGTTTCGTGTCTAATTCAGAAAACCTATTCTACTCCTTCTTCTATACTATTTCGGCATTCAACAACGGCGGTTTTGTCTTAGTGGATAAAAGCTTGCTCGAATTAGGCGTTTCCAACAGCTATTTTCCGCAGGTGATCATCATGTCTCTGGTGTTCTTAGGCGGCATCGGGTTCCTCACTATTCGTGACTTCTTCGGCTTCCGCTACATCAAAGAACGAAACAAATACCATTGGAAGCAGCTGATGCCGCAAACCAAAGTTGTACTCGTCACCACTTTGGGCATCATCTTCACCTGTTCCATACTTTTCTTCTTATTAGAGAAAAACAACACCCTCAGCGGACAGAAGAATCTATTCGACAAAATATTCACCTCCATCTTCGAAATTGTCACTTGCCGGACTTCTGGATTTATGATCTTAGATGTCAACAAGATGGCCTTGCCCACCATCCTTATGATTTTAGTCATCATGTTTATCGGTGGCTCACCGGGCTCAACCGCTGGCGGGGTGAAGACGACCACTTTCTTCGTACTGATAAAATCTGTATTGGCCACCATCCAAGGAAAGCAACACATTGAATTTCAACACAAAACCATCTCATTCAATTTGGTAGATAGAGCCAATTCCATCATCATGATGTCCTTCACATTCATTTTGACATCCTGCTTTGTACTCACCATTGTTGAACCCAATGTTTCCTTATTGCATGCGCTATTCGAAACCACCTCGGCTTTCACCACATGCGGTTTGTCCACAGGAGTTTGCGCCGAATGGGGATGGGCGGCTAAAACCATTCTAATTATTAATATGTACTGCGGCCGTATAGGCACCCTGACTTTGGCATTCGCCTTAACCAAGCACAAAAAGGAATCCAGACATCAATATCCGGAAATGTATATGATGGTCGGTTAGAAAAAAATGTGAACTTATTCGCTGCCTGAATATTTCCTACAAGCTGTCGTAAGTGTTGACCAAATCTTCAGCCATACCCATGAACATCAGGGCAACTTGGTTGAAATCCATGTTCAAATCTTTGCTCAGGCCAATGCGATCTTTGAAGATCGCCACATTGTACCATTGCAAGCATTGGAAAGCACGATGAAAGTAGAGTCTTCGCAACTCATCACTGGTCGGTTTATGCCCAACATACGTTTCCAACAAAGAAAGCGCTTTGTCAAAGCCTGCATTTCCATAGCAAGCAATATCGTAAAATGGGTCATTCATACCGGCATATTCCCAATCTAGAACATACAGCTTTTCGCCGCTAATGACCAAATTCGTAGGTTGGTAATCGCAATGGCAAGGCACTAATTTCACTTGCGCATAAGCGCGACGCATCTCTTCCATCTTGCTGCGCAGGAACAGATACTTTTCAGGATGTGTGAAACCCGTTTCACGACAAAAACGTTCATAATCGTCCAAACGTTTGAACGCATTGTAATCTCCAAACTTAAGGTCGCTGTTATGAAGTTGCTTCAGGGCCTTCACCGACATTTCATTATAAGAAACCACATCGGTATCGGACATAATCGTTCCTTCCACATACTCGGCCAATTTCTCACCAGAGAGAATCTCCACATAATTGGTTTCGTTGTTGATGCCCAACTTGCAAACTTCTTGGATGTTGTTCCACTCTTCTACGCGATCGACAAATTTTTCAGCATATTTGCCTGGCACACGATAGGTGTATTTTTTACCCTTGCTTTCAACAACAAAAGTATAATTGCTCATGCCACCCTCCAATCTTTTTACAATCTTGGCATCCTGATTATGTAAAAGTGCATTTACACGATAAACAATGTAATCTTCAATATTCATTTTCTAATAATTTAAGTCTTTCTACTGCCAAATGACAGTTCATCATCTGTTTTAACGTAGGTTTTGAAAACGGGCAGCAAAAATACAACAATTGGAGTTATCTTATTCATTTGCGCCATACGATTTTGCTATTGATAAGGTTTTCAGCGAGAAAGGCCAAATTAAATTTTTTTATATAAGATTATTTCGTATTTTTGCCCACTTTCACAATAAGATTATAATTAACTAATTACTAAACAAATACATTTCTACACAATGAAAAGAATTTACATTTTGGGATTAACAGTTCTCGTAGCTGCTTTAATGTCCAGTTGTGGTTTAGGAAAAATGGTGTCTAAATACCCCAATGTTTCCGTAACTTTAGACAATCCAGATTTGGAAAACAAAGGTGGTGAAGTATTTTATACCATCAAAGGCACAGTTCCACCAAAATATTTGAAGAAGAAAGCCACTATGACCTTCTCACCGACTTTGAAGGTTGACGGCACCAACTTGACGACTCCGTTCACCACCATCAAATTGAAAGGTGAAAAAGCACAAGGCGAAGGCACTACCATCAGCTGGAAGAACGGCGGCACCTTCACGCAAACCGGTTCATTCAAATTTGACGAAAGCTATGAAACTGCTGAAATCGTAGCCCCTGCCATTGCTCAACTCAAAAAGAAGAGCGCAGAACTCAACCCTGAAAAGAACTTAAGCGAAGGCATCGCCAACACCTGCTCTCGCATTGGTTTGCAGCCCACCCTTTCTGAAAAGGGCGGCAACGGCACCTATTTCCTCTTCGCTCCGCACTATTTCACTCCGGAATTCATCGGCAAAACTGCCACCATCTACTTCGACCTCAACAGTTCCAATATGAACTGGAGCAACAAATACAACAAAAGCCAAGCGGCTAAGGACTCCATCAATGCATTCGTGGACTTCTTGAACGAAGACCTCATCGTGGACCGCGTTATCATCTCCGGCTGGGCATCTCCAGAAGGTGAAGAAACCAACAACCAAGGCCTTTCTGAAAGACGTTTCGAACAAGGCAAAAAATGGTTCCAAGACCAATACAACAAATACCTCAAAGATTACGCTAAGAGAAACAAAATCAAAGTTAAAGACATTCAAAAACCTTCATTTGAATACGTTAACAACGCTAAAGGCGAAGACTGGGACGGATTTGAAGCTGCTATTGAAAAATCCAACATGGCCCAAAAGAATCAAATTCTCAATGTTGTAAAATCCCAATCCAGCAACGAAATGCGCGAACAGAAGATTCGCGAAATGACGGATATCTATCCTGAAATTTCCGACGTCATCCTTCCTCCTTTGCGCCGCGCTGAAATGTCTCTCGTTTGCAAAAAACACGACACCTACTCTGATGCTGAACTCATCAGCCGTGTGAAATCCACTCCGAAAGACTTCTCCATCAACGAACGCCTTTACGCTGCTTCCATTTCCCAAGACTTAGCTGAAAAAGAAGCTATCTACAAAGCCCTCATCAATGACGCTAACACCCAAGGCGACTGGAGAGCCTACAATGACCTTGGCGCTCTTAAACTCAACGCTTACTATAATGGCGGCACAGAACAAGACCTGTCTGACGCTATCAACTACCTTAACAAAGCGACTGCCATCTCCCCGAACAATGGCATTATCTTGAACAACTTGGCTATCGCTGAATTCTTGCAAGGCAACCTCACTGAAGCTCGCAATAACTTCCAAGCTTCCCAAGAAGCTTCTGTAGAAGCCATCAACCAAGACTACGCACTCGGCATGTTTGCTATCAAAGACGGCGACTACAACAAAGCTGCCCAACTGATGAACAACAAGAGCTGCGACTACAACACCGCACTCGTTCAAATCCTGAACAAAGACTACACTGCTGCTCAAGCCACCTTGAACTGCATTGAAAAAGTGGATGCTAAAACCGCCTATTTGAAAGCCGTCTTGGCCGCTCGCTTGAAAGACGAAGCTAAAGTTTACAGCAACCTTGAAACCGCTATCAACTTGGATGCTTCCTTAAAGAAGACAGCTAAGAGAGACGCTGAATTCAAGAAATACCGTCACACGGATACTTTCAAAAGCTTGGTGAAATAGAAATCTGTGGACTGTAAACCGACACACTCGGTTCTTGTTGTTCACTATGATATTTTGAATATAAGCTTTGGCTTAAAAAAATGAACATAGAATAAAGGTGGTTTGCAGAAGACACGCTCTTTGCAGACTGCCTTTTTTCATCAATAAAACCCCTTGAAAATGACAGAAAACCGAAACATGGCCATCGCCTACGATTTTGACGGCACACTTGCGCCAGGAAACATGCAGGAGTACAACTTTATTCCCGACCTCAACATGGACAAAGGTGCGTTTTGGGAAGAAGCCAACGAACTCGCGCGCAAACACGATATGGACGAGGTGCTGGCCTATATGCACCTGATGCTCATCAAAGCCAAGGAAAAGAACATCCCCATCCGGGAAGAAGCCTTCATGAAATATGGGGAGAAAATCACCTTTTTCCCAGGGGTAGAGACCTACTTTGAACGCATCAATGCGTATGCAGCCTCCAAAAACATCCATTTGGAGCACTTCATCATCTCTTCGGGATTGCGTGAATTTGTGAAAGGGACGGCCATCGGCAAGTATTTCAAGACCATCTACGCCTCAGGGTTCCAATACGATGAAAACGGGTGCGCATGTTGGCCCGCCTTAGTAGTGAATTACACCAACAAAACGCAGTTTCTGTTCCGCATAAACAAAGGGATTTACAATTCCTATGATAACACATTAATCAACAAGTCTATGCCAGAAGACGAGCGCGCCGTGCCCTTCTCCAACCTCATCTACATTGGCGATGGTGAAACGGATGTGCCCGCTATGAAGATGGTGAACCTCTATGGCGGCACAACCATTGCGGTCTATAACCCCAAATCCGTCGCCACCGCCCATCGTCCCAAGTCTTCCAAGGAAATCTGCCTCGACCTCATCCGCCACAACCGTGCCGACTACATCGCGCCCACCAACTACACCGAAGGCGGCGAACTCGACATCATGCTCAAGAAAATCATCGACAAAGTCGCTATGGAACAAGACCTGCTCGGAATTAAGTACAAGGAAGTGACGAAATAATCGTAGAAAGGACCTTTTTGCCTTCGGAAAAAGTTGACTATTGATTTTGAAACCAAAAAGACGCCAACAAGCCCTTCCCCAAAAATAGTCATCCTTTTTCATCAGATAAAATTAAATGCTCAGGGAAAATCCTGAGCATTTTTTATTGGGAACTTTTTTGTACCTTTGCCACTCATTTAAAATCCTGATGATATGAAGACTTTACAAATTATCAAAAAAGAATACCAACGTGTTGGTTACGACGAAAGTGACATCGAACCTGTTGAATATACCGAAGTCAAAGCCACCTATAATGAAGCAGGACAAATCGTTAGAGAAGCGCGTTTTGATTCTGATGGCAATCTCAACACCTTGACCATCAACCATTACGATGAGAACCACCTGCTGGTTCAAAGCGAACAATTTGACCAAGAAAACATCCTGCTGCAAAAATCCATTAATGTTTATAACGACAAGCAGCAGCTCGTCAGCCAGAGCAACTTTTTCGGCGATGAATCAAACGAATATGTTACCAAATACATCTACGACGAAGACGGAAATTTGCTTCGTCATGAAATGTTTTTTGATGATGAATTGGACTATGTAGAAAAAATCATGGAATACGAAGACGGCAAAATGGTGAAAGAGACTGAAAACGATGATTACGGCAACACCCTATACGTCAACACTTACAGCTACAACGAAAAAGGACTCCTCAGCAAGCATGTGCGCGATGAAATCCAAAACAAAGACCGTCGCACACGCGAGTATTTCTACGACGATAATGGCAATTGCGTTAAGGAGTTAATTTACGATTACAGCGATGCACTCATCGCAAAAATCTATCGCACCTACAACGATGACAATCTGCTTATTGAAACAGAGGAAGAAGATTTGGACAATTATCGTAAAATCACCTTGGAATACGAAGGCAAACTCTGCATAAAGAACACTGTTTTCACCAAAGAAGGCCAAATCCGCGGTTGGGCAGAATATTCATACGACGAAACCGAGAAGGAGGTCGCGGCCCGCGAATTTATTCCGGATGAAATCCAACCCGAAAATTTCCGCATGCTGCGCGAAACACGCTATGAAAGAGCGTAAAACAACAAATGCTAAAAAATGATGCGGAACTGCTACAGGCTTTTAACTTTCTAACAAAATAACCCTCTAATTCCGCATTCCAAAATAGCGCATTATTTAGTATCTTTGCGACCCAAAATTTTGAAACAATGTTACAAATTCAACTTTTAAGAGAAAACCCACAAGAAGTTATTGATAGACTGAAAATTAAGAATTTTGACGCCACCGAATTGGTCAACGAAATTCGTCAATTAGATACCGACAATCGCACCTTGAAAAAAACATTAGATGACAATCTGATGGAACAGAACCAGGGGGCAAAGCAAATCGGACAACTTTTCAAAGAAGGCAAAGGCGCAGAAGCCACGGCTTTGAAAGCCCGCATGGCAGAATTGAAAGAAGCAGAAAAAAGCGGTCGTGCCCAATTGCAAGAACAAGAAGAACGCCTGCTCAGCAAGATGGTATTGCTGCCGAATCTCCCCAATGCCGCTGTTGCTCCAGGCAAAGGCGCAGAAGACAATGAAATCGTCTATACAGAAGGCGACGCATCCAATTTCGACTACGAAGCTTTGCCGCATTGGGATCTCGTAAAGAAATATGACATTATTGACTTCGAACTCGGAAACAAAATCACGGGTGCCGGTTTCCCCGTTTACAAAGGCAAAGGTGCTCGCATGCAGCGCGCTTTGATTGATTTCTTTTTGGACAGCGCCACTGCCGCTGGCTTCACGGAAATCCAACCGCCCTACATGGTTAACGAAAGCTCCGCATACGCTACTGGCCAACTTCCAGACAAAGAAGGCCAAATGTATCACTGCCAAGTAGATAACTTCTATTTGATTCCTACCGCTGAAGTTCCTGTTACCAACATCTACCGCGATGTGATTTTGAAAGAAAGCGATTTTCCATTGAAAAACTGCGCTTACTCTGCTTGTTTCCGTCGCGAAGCCGGCTCCTATGGCAAAGATGTTCGCGGCCTGAACCGTCTGCATCAATTCGACAAAATCGAAATCGTAACCGTCGAACATCCAGACCGTTCTTACGAAACTTTGGAAAAAATGACCGATTATGCCAAAGGCCTGCTCACCAAACTGGGTTTGCCTTTCCGCGTACTTCGTCTTTGCGGCGGCGACATCAGCTTCACCTCCGCACTCACTTACGACTTGGAAGTTTACTCCAAAGCACAACAGAAATGGTTGGAAGTCAGTTCCGTATCCAACTTCGAATCCTATCAGGCCAACCGCTTGAAATTAAGATTTAAAGACAATACCGGCAAAATGCGTTTGGCACACACGCTGAATGGCAGCGCATTGGCTCTGCCACGCGTATTGGCCGCTATCTTGGAAAACTACCAAACCGAAAAAGGCATCGTCGTTCCTGAAGTGCTTCGCGCTTATACCCATTTTGACATTATCGACTAATCAAAATGAAACGAATACTCTTTGTCCTCCTGCTCGTTCTCTCCTGCGGGTTACTCTTCGCCCAACAAAGCGATGAGGAAAAACTCGCTTTGCAGTATTACAAAGACAAAGAATACGACAAAGCGATCGAACTCTTCGAGAAAATCCAAGGGAAAAAACCCAATTCCTACATTTACTACTATTATTATTCGTCATTGCTGGAATTGGATCGTTACGATGAGGCAGAAAAAATGGTCAAAAAACAGATTAAAAGTCTGCCTAATGTGCAACGTTACAAGGTAGATTTGGGCTATGTTTACGAACGCGCTGGAGACAATCAGAAATCTGAAAAAAACTACCAGGATTTGATTAAGAACCTGCCCGCCAAAGAGGCGTCTGTTCAAGAACTGTATAGCGCCTTCTACGCTCGAGGCAAGTATGATTATGCCATTGAAGCCATCCAAAAAGGACGCCGTCTGCTCAACAACGACAAACTCCTTTCCAAAGAACTCATCACCATGTATCAACATCTAAATCAAATAGACAAGATCATGGATGAGATTCTCTCTTTGGTAAAAGACGATGACCAGGCCTACTTGGAACCCGCGCAAACTGCCATTCAAAACCTTCTGCTGGATGATGAAGATCAACAGAAATACAACACGGTCAAGACAACCCTCCAAAAGAATACTCAAAAATACCCTTCCAACATTTGCTACCTGACCTTGCTGTATTGGATTGACCAACTGCATAAAGACTATGAAGAAGCCTTAGTGCTGGCAAAATCCATCGACAAGCGCACTAAAATGGAAGGCATTAAGACCTACGAGTTGGCCAGCATTGCAGCGGAGAACAAAGATTATGAAACGGCTATTGAAGCGCTGAACTACATTATTTCCAAAGGCGAAGACGCACACAACTATGTGTTGGCCAAAATGAAAATCTTGGACGTCCGGTATCAGCAACTCATCTCAACCTCTCCTGTTAAGATGGCCGACGCCATCAACTTGGAAAAGGATTTCAAAAAAGTTTTGGATGAAAACGGCATCCACTCCGGCACATCAGACTGGATTCGCAAATATGCGCACCTGTTGGCATTCTATGTGGATAAGCCGCAAGGAGCCATCGACCTGCTGAACGAGGCCATGGCAAACACGCGTGATGCCAACGAAAAGAACCAATATAAAATTGACCTCGCCGATGTGCAACTCTATATGGGCGATATTTGGGATGCATCTCTCAACTACTCCCAAGTAGATAAAGAGCTTCCCAACGATGCGCTGGGAAACGAAGCCAAGTTCAAAAATGCGAAACTATCCTTCTATATTGGGGAATTTGATTGGGCAAAAAGCCAGCTGGATGTGTTGAGCGCCGCCACCACCAAGCTGATTGCCAATGACGCCATCTACTTCTCCCTGCTCATCGCGGACAATCAAGAAGAAGAGGAAGAGGGCGACGAAGCCGACACCAGTGCTTTCCTTTTCGACGGCGGCAATTCCAATCCGCCATTGAAAAAATACGCCGAAGCCGATTTCCTTATTTTCCAAAATAAAGATGATGCCGCTCTGGTAGCCTTGGATTCTGTCATAACACTCTCTCCTTTTGGTACTTTGGTGGATGATGCACTTTACCAAAAAGCGCTAATATACATCAAGCGCAAAGATTATTTGGGCGCTGAATCTCTTTTGAAAAAAATTGAAGAAAACCATGGTTCCGAACTGTTAGCCGACGATGCGGTTTACCAACTCGCAGAACTGTACGAATACTACTTGAAAGATTTCAACAAAGCCATGGAATATTACCAGAAAATCATGCGCGATTTCAGCAGCAGTTTGTATGTAGTAGAGGCTCGCAAACACTATCGCATGCTACGTGGCGACGCAATTGAATAACCGAACAAGTCAATCAACGTATGGAAGTTAAAGCTAAAAAGAGACTAGGACAACATTTTCTGAAAAACGAAGATATTGCTCGACGTATTGCGGAAGCCGTTCGCACGCCTCATGCGCAAGTACTCGAAATCGGTCCTGGCATGGGCGTCCTAACCCAATTTCTGCTCCAACAGCCCTTTGACAACTTCTCCGTTATAGAACTGGATGAGGAATCCGTCGCCTACTTGCAAGAGCATTTCCCTCAGTTGGGAGAAAACCTTATCGCCGGCGACTTTCTAAAATTAGATTTGAGCGCCCGCTATCAAGGTCCTTTTGTTATTGTCGGCAACTTCCCCTACAATATCTCGTCCCAAATCCTATTCAAAATGCTCGACTATAAAGATCAAGCAGTAGAATTGGTGGGAATGTTCCAAAAAGAAGTTGGCGAACGCATAACCGCCTCTGCCGGCAAAAAGCAATATGGTATTGTAAGCGTTCTGTTACAAGCATTTTACGATACAGAGTATCTATTCACCGTACATGAAAATGAATTTCTGCCACCGCCCAAAGTCAAATCTGCCGTTGTCAGAGTCACCCGCAATTTTGATAAAAAACTCCATTGTGATGAAGAAAAATTCAAATTAGTGGTCAAGACGGCCTTCAATTACCGGCGGAAAACGCTGCGCAATGCGCTCCAAACATTGCCATTCCCGGCAGACATTGTAACCACCGACCCGATTTTCACGCAACGCGCCGAACAACTGACCGTGGCCGACTTCGAGCGATTGAGCAATATGCTGAACTAAAACCAAACATAACTAACTTGTACCGCTCAATATTTTTAGTATTTTTGCGGCCTTCAAACCCAAAAGATTATGAAAAAACTTATCTATATCTCCATGCTCCTGCTTATTATGACAGGTTGCGCTTCTCAAAAAAAGATGGTTGCCGTTAACAAAGAAACGAATGACATCACGCTGAAAGTGGGTCAATCTTGCGAAATCGAATTCCGCACCAACGCCTCTACCGGCTTTTGGTGGCAACTGACCAACAGCAATGACATTACGGTGGTCGATTCTATCGGCAAACGCTATGAAAGCGATGCCCCAAAAGGTATGGTTGGCGCCTCATCTGATCTTTTTTGGAAATTCAAGGCCAAAGAAAAAGGCACACAAACCCTTCATTTTGTCTATGCACGCGACAAAGTTGACGAAGCTATCAAAACACGCGATGTGACGATCACCGTCAAATAATGGACAAAAATCATTTTTTTGTTGCCATTCCTGCCATGGATGAGTTGCAAGACTTGCCACTCACCCTGCAAGATTTGAGTCAGCAAGTTTGCAATTTCCCCTTTGCGGTACACATTTGTGTCAACCAGCCAGAATCCTATTGGCAGCAGTCCGACAAAAAGCATATCTGTGAAAACAACCGGCAGTTGTTGGAATTCTTGGCCCATTATACGGATGTGCCCTTGCATGTTATAGACCGTTCCTCACCAGGCAACGGATGGGACGATAAAAAGTTTGGCGTCGGGTGGGCACGCAAAACATTGTTCGATAACATTTTATCCACCGCCGACAACACAGACATCATTGTCAGCTTAGATGCTGATACGCGAATCCCGTCTGAATATTTGCAGACCATTGCCGACAATTTCACGCAACATCCAAACATACCCGCGATATCTGTTCCTTACTATCATCCATTAACAGACCAGGACGCCAACAACAGGGCCATTTTGCGCTATGAAATCTATATGCGCAATTATGCTATCAACATGTACAATATCGGCAGCCCGTACAGTTTTACTGCCATCGGTTCCGCTATTGCCATGCGGGCAGGCGACTTGCGCAAAATCGGTGGAATTACGCCCGTCAAAAGTGGCGAGGACTTCTACCTGCTGCAGAAATTCCGCAAGATGTCGCCTATAAGCAACTACAATGACACCCTCGTTTATCCTGCGGCGCGCTTTTCAGATCGTGTATTCTTTGGCACGGGGCCAGCTCTTATCAAAGGCAGTCGCGGCGAATGGAACAGCTACCCTATCTATCCACACCAACTTTTTGAACCCATTGCAGAAACCTACCAACTATTGGCGCAACTTTTTGAAAAAGACATACATACAGATTTCTTAGATTTTCTGCAACAACAATTTAATAACACCCAATTATGGCAATCCATACGCCAAAATGTCAAAGATATTCCGCATTTCATCAAGGCCTTCCACGAAAAGGCGGACGGCTTGCGTATCTTGCAATACCTGCGTCAACGCATTTCGAATAACACCACCGACGAACAAAATCTATTCGAAAATCTGCAAGCATGGTGCCCCGAAAAAATACCACAAAGTTTCACAGCAGACACCACATTCCAACAGTTAAGCACCGAACAACTCAACGAATTGCGGGACTTGCTGTTTGATTTAGAAATGAAATTAAGAAACAGAAGTTAGAAGTTTTGAGGCGATAAACATTTTTCAAGGCATAAAAAAAAGCCCTGAAAAATCAGGGCTTTGGGTGGTGCTGGCGGGAATTGAACCAGCGACACACGGATTTTCAGTCCGTTGCTCT
>JAKSMD010000020.1 GCA_024400815.1 Bacteroidales bacterium
TGTGTACTTTTGCCCATGTTATTTTTAATTTTGTAACACAGCAAAAATAACACAATGGGCTGACTTCACAAACCGAAATCAGCCCTTATTTTTTGCCCTCAAAAAAATTTTATCGGACACCAATATTTCTAAATACAAAGAGTATTCATAATAAGGATATATCTTTATGTATTTGATCAATCATTTGCAAAGCGCAAATATAGAAAAAAAAGCGGAACCTCAAAAGAGATTCCGCTCATATCATTGGAGATAAATAATCTAACGATTAGCCATTGAAAACTTTATCGAGACCAACGCCACGGAGTTGAGCAACGGTATAAGCGTCGCGCATTTTGGAGAGAGCGTCGATAGTAGCTTTCACAACGCTGTGAGGGTTAGAAGAACCTTTGGATTTAGCCAACACGTTCTTAACGCCAACGGTTTCAAGGACAGCACGCATAGCACCACCAGCGATAACACCGGTACCAGGAGCAGCGGGTTTCATAAAAACGGTAGCACCGCTGTACTTACCTTCTTGAGCGTGAGGGATAGTACCTTTAAGGATAGGTACTTGGATAAGGTTTTTCTTTGCATCTTCAGTTCCTTTGGAAATAGCTGTTGAAACTTCGCGAGCTTTACCAAGGCCATAACCAACGATGCCGTTTTCATTACCTACAACCATAATGGCTGCGAAGCTGAAGATACGTCCACCCTTGGTAACTTTCGTAACTCTGTTAACTGCCACCATTCTTTCTTTGAGTTCGATGTCAGTTGCTTTTACTTTTTTATAATTGTTAGCCATAATTCTAAAGATTAAAATTTGAGACCACCTTCTCTAGCTGCTTCAGCCAAAGATTTAATTCTACCATGATAGAGATAACCATTACGGTCGAAGACAACTTCGTTAATGCCGGCAGCGATAGCGCGTTGAGCGATTTCCTTGCCTACGAGAGCAGACTTCTCACATTTGGTAACCTTTTGTTCTGCAATGCTCTGTATTTTAGATGAGGCGGACACCAAAGTAACGCCGGCCACATCGTCAATAACTTGAACATAGATGTCGCGGTTGCTTCTGAACACGGACAATCTTGGGCGATTAGGAGTACCGCTAACGATTCTACGAATGCGGTTTTTAATCCTTTTTCTTCTATATTCTTTTCTATTGTAAGCCATAATAACAAATTTACACGATTATTTTTCTGCTGATTTACCAGCTTTCTTTCTAACATATTCGCCTTCGAAGCGGATACCTTTACCTTTGTAAGGTTCAGGTTTTCTGTAGGAGCGAATCTTGTGAGCAACTTGGCCAAGCAATTGCTTGTCAATGGACTTCAGGATAATGATAGGGCTCTTACCTTTTTCATTGATAGTCTCCACAGAAATTTCATCTGGGAAGTCGAAAAGAATGTTGTGAGAATAGCCCAGTCCCATGTCCAATTGGTGAGCGCCTTTAGCTTCAGCTTTGTAACCAACGCCGATGACTTCCATTTTGATTTGGAAACCTTCGGAAACGCCGACCACCATATTATTCACGAGAGCTCTATAGAGGCCGTGCATAGATTTGTCGCGTTTATTGTCGGATGGACGTGTAAGATGGAGGAAGCCGTCTTCGATATTGAATTCAATACGAGGGTCAACATATTGTTTAAGTTCACCTTTCGGTCCTTTAACGGTAACGATGTTAGACTTTTCGTCTCTTTTGATTTCTACGCCGCTAGGGATAGCGATTTGTAATTTACCTATTCTTGACATAACAATTCCTCCTATTAGCTAATGTAACAAACTACTTCACCACCAACGTTTTGAGCTTTAGCTTCTTTATCGGTCATCATACCTTTAGAGGTAGAGATGATAGCGATGCCGAGTCCGTTAAGTACAGAAGGGAGTTCATTTACGCCTGCATACTTACGAAGACCTGGACGGCTGGCGCGTTCAAGAGTCGTGATGGCTGATTGTTTTGTTGTTGGATGATATTTCAAAGCGATTTTGATCATTTTCGGATGAACATCATCAACGAACTTATAATTGAGAATATAACCTTTTTCAAAGAGAATCTTAGTGATAGCTCTTTTCTCGTTAGAGGCGGGAATTTCCACCACTTTATGATTAGCGCGGATAGCGTTTCTCAAACGAGTTAAATAATCTGATATTGGATCGGTATTCATAATAAAATCTTCTTAATTAAATATTACCAACTTGCTTTCTTAACACCTGGCAACAAGCCTGCCATAGCCATTTCCCTAAAGTTGATACGGGAGAGACCGAATTGACGGATATATCCTTTTGGACGACCAGTCAATTTGCAGCGGTTGTGCATTCTGATAGGATTTGAGTTGGGTGGCAATTTCTGAAGGGCGATGTCTGCAGCTCTTTTAGCATCATAATCGGAGCCGTTCATGATCTTCTTCAATTCTGCGCGTTTAGCACTATATTTAGCAACTAATTTTGCTCTTTTGATTTCTCTTGCTTTTAAAGATTCTTTTGCCATAATTATTTCTGATTTTTAAATGGTAAGCCAAATTCTTTTAACAATGCAAGGCATTCCTTGTCATTACGAGCCGTAGTAACGAATGTGATATCCATACCGTTGATTTTGGCTACCTTATCAATATCGATTTCCGGGAAAATGATTTGTTCTGGGATACCGAGGGTATAGTTGCCTCTACCGTCAAAACCTTTGTCGCTGATACCTCTAAAGTCGCGGATACGAGGAATAGAGACGGAGACAAGTCTGTCAAGGAATTCATACATACGATCACCGTGGAGGGTCACGCGAACGCCGATAGGCATACCTTTTCTCAATTTGAAGTTAGAGATATCCTTTTTAGACTTTGTTGCAACAGCCTTTTGACCAGCAATCATTGTCATTTCTTGAACACCAGCGTCGATGAGTTTCTTGTCAGCGATGCCAAATTTGCCGAGACCTTGGTTGAGGCAAATTTTGGTGATTCTAGGAACACGCATTACGGATTTGAAACCGAATTGTTCTTTAAGAGCGGGAAGAACTTCCTTCTGATATTTTTCTTTATATCTTGGTGTATACATTATTTGATCTCCTCTCCTGACTTTTTAGAATATCTAACTAATTTACCATCTTCATTCAATCTTCTACCAACGCGGGTAGCGTTTCCTTTAGCGTCAACAACCATGAGGTTGGAAATGTGGATAGGGGCTTCTTTCTTAACAATGCCACCGTTAGGGTTCTTAGCGTTAGGTTTAGTAGCTTTGGATACGAGGTTGCAACCTTCAACCAAAACCTTACCATCGCCAGGGATTACTTCAAGCACTTTACCTTGAGTTCCTTTGTACTCACCGGTAGTGACTTTTACGATGTCGCCTTTCTTGATTTTAAGTTTCATTTGATTTTTTGATTTTTAATGTTTACCAATTGGTCTTTGTCAATTGTATCTATATTGAAATTATTTACTACAATACTTCCGGTGCCAAAGACACGATCTTCATAAATTGTTTTTCACGCAATTCACGAGCCACTGGTCCAAAGATACGGGTACCGCGCAATTCATCCGTCGGAGTGAGGAGAACGCAAGCGTTGTCGTCAAACTTGATGTATGAACCGTCGTTTCTGCGTACATGTCTTTTCGTACGAACCACGACTGCTTTAGAAACGGTACCGGCCTTAACCTGACCGGAAGGGATGGCGCTTTTAATAGCGACAACGATTTTGTCGCCAACGGCTGCATAGCGTTTTTTAGTACCACCCAACACGCGGATACAGAGAACTTCTTTTGCACCGCTGTTATCTGCAACTGCTAATCTGGATTCTTGTTGTATCATAACTATTTAGCTCTTTCAATGATTTCTACTAATCGCCAGCATTTGTTCTTTGACAAAGGTCTGGTTTCCATAATTCTAACTCTATCACCGATGTGACACTCATTTTTTTCGTCGTGTGCCATGAACTTAGTGGAACGTTTAAGGAACTTTCCATAGATCGGATGTTTCATTTTGCGTTCGACCTTGATCACGATAGACTTGTCCATTTTGTCGCTAACGACGAGACCTTCTCTAACTTTTCTATTATTTCTTTCCATAATAATCAGGCGATATGTTATTTATTTTCGTTTAATTCACGTTTGCGCAACTCAGTATGAAGTCTTGCGATAGTTCTGCGTTGTGCTTTGATCAGTTGAGGATTTTCCAATGGGGAAATGGCGTGATTGAGTCTCATCTTCACCAGATTTTCCTTTTCAACTGCCAATCTTTCTTTCACTTCAGGAGTGGTAAGTTCATTAATTACAGATTGTTTCATAACTTCTCAAAATTAAATTTCCGGTGAATAATCTCTTCTTACGATAAATTTAGTGTGAACTGGCAACTTTTGTGCACCAAGTCTCATAGCTTCTTTTGCTACTTCCAATGGAATACCATCAGCTTCGAAAAGAATACGACCTGGACTTACACGTGCAGCCCAAGATTCAGGAGTACCCTTACCTTTACCCATACGAACACCCAAACCCTTAGCGGTTACAGGGCGATCTGGGAAGATGCGGATCCACAACTGACCTTCACGCTTCATCTCACGGGTGATAGCCTGACGAGCAGCTTCGATTTGGCGGGCACTGATCCAAAATTCATCCAGTGTTTTTAATGCAAATGAGCCAAATGAAATTTCAGCACCACGTTTGGTGATGGATTTCATTCTGCCCTTCTGCGGCCTTCTGTATTTTACTTTTTTCGGTTGTAACATTGCTTTTTAATGTTTTAATTATTATTTAACCGGCATCTTGGCGTCGGCTTTTAGTTATTATTGTTTCTGTTGTTGTTTCTAGGACCATTGCCGCCTTTGCGTGGACCGCGTTGCATGCGTTTTGCAGGGGCTTTGGAATCCTTGCCTGCTTCGTTCATAGCAAACAAATCACGCTTGCCGTAAACGATTCCACGGCAGATCCATACTTTAATACCAATGCAACCATAAGTAGTATGTGCTTCTACTGGTGCATAGTCGATGTCTGCTCTCAAAGTGTGCAAAGGAATACGACCTTCTTTGAAGTGTTCGGAACGTGCCATTTCAGCACCACCCAAACGACCAGCAGCGGTAACTTTGATACCTTCTGCGTTTGCACGCATTGTTGAAGAAATAGCGGTCTTGATAGCTTTCTTATATGCCACACGACCTTCGATTTGCTTCGCAATATTTTGAGCCACCAATTGAGCATCCAAATCCGGACGTTTAACTTCAACGATGTTGATTTGAATTTCTTTGCTGGTGAGCACCTTCAATTCTTCTTTCAATTTGTCAACTTCAGCACCCTTTTGACCAATGATAAGACCTGGACGAGCTGTGCTGATAGTAACTGTGACGACCTTCAATGTTCTTTCAATGAAAATCTTTGAGATACCGGCTTTGGAGAACTTTGCGTTCAGATATTTTCTAATTTTGTCATCTTCGACGATCTTACTGGCGAAATTTTTGCCGCCATACCAATTAGAATCCCAGCCTCTTACAATACCAAGGCGTAAGCCTACCGGATTAATTTTCTGACCCATACTTAATTAATTAATTTTGTGATTCTTCTTTTATTGTTTCAATATTGTTTTTTTCCATATTTCTGTCGGCAATGATCAGCGTTACATGATTGGAACGTTTTCTGATACGGTTTGCACGGCCTTGAGGAGCAGTACGAATACGTTTGAGCATTCTGCCACCGTCAACATAGATGGTCTTTACATACAAATCTGCATTTTCCAATCTTGCACCTTCGTTCTTCACCTGCCAGTTTGCAATTGCTGATTTCAAAAGCTTGAGCAGTTTTTCGGAGGATTCTCTACGGCTATACTTCAATACATTCATAGCGTAGTCAACATTCTTACCACGAATCACATTTGCCATGATTCTGGTCTTGCGCGGTGAGGTCGGATTATCCACTAATCGAGCCATGTACACCGTTTTGTTAGCTTCTTTACGCGCATCTGCGGCTAATTTCTGTTTTTTACTCATTGTTTTTAAGCTATTTATTTATTTCTATTTTTCGATAAATCAACGTGTTAGAAGGCGTTGGTTTTCAAACTTTCCTTTTTCTATCAAATTGGCGGCAAAAGTAATAAATTTTTTCTTACAAAACAACACTCCTAAATATTTTTTCTTCAATAATTTATCAACAGGTTTTTGACCTGATTTTTTGACCTGTTTCAGAAAACGAGTGAGACCAGTCATTAGCCGTTACCTGCGCCAGTCATTAGCATTTGGAGTCCCTATAATTGTCCATTATCAATCAAACCGTGGAAGCTTTGACCATTGACGTTGACATTGACTTTTTTGGGGGGCTCCACTCTTGAAACTTGAAACTTTTTTGTACCTTTGCACCCTCATATCAAAAATCCTCATCATGTACGACAACGACAAAAGAATAGTAGTGACCTTGGACGCGGGCGGCACCCATTTCCGTTTCAATGCCCTCCAAGGCAATAAAGCCATCACGCAAACCATCGAACTTCCTTCTGAAGCACACAACCTTGACCTATGTCTTGGCAATCTCGTCTCCGGCTTCGAGCAGGTCATCAGCTCTCTGCCCGAGAAACCCGTCGCCATCAGTTTTGCCTTCCCAGGACCGGCCGACTATCCCAACGGCATCTTCCCCACCCGGCTGTCTAACTTCCCTGCCTTCGAAGGCGGCGTGGCACTCGGACCATTCCTCGAACGCAAATTCGGTCTGCCCGTCTTCATCAACAACGATGCCGATCTTTTTACATACGGCGAAGCATTGGCAGGCGCCCTGCCCAACATCAACCGCAAGCTCCGTGAAGCAGGCAGCGCAAAAGAATACCACAACCTCATAGGGTTCATCCTCGGCACGGGATTCGGCATCGGTGTCACTACATACAATAATATGTATATGGGCGACAACTGCTGTTCGGAAATCTACTGCACTCCCAACAAGTTGCAGCCCGAACTTATCGCAGAAGAAGGAGTGTCGCTCCGCGCCGTTTTACATTACTATAATATGTATAGCATCGACCCGAAAGCATCTACTTACACAGACTCTTTCGACATCTACCAGATTGCAGAAGGAAAACTCGAGGGTGACCCGGCAGCTGCACGCAAAGCGTTTGAGACCTTCGGCGAAGTTGCCGGTTACACCATAGCGCACTGCGTCACCATCCTCGACGGCATCATCGTATTGGGCGGAGGCTTGTCCAAATCCCATAAGTACTATATGCCTGCACTGCTTCGCGAATTGCGCGCCGAGATGTGCACCCGCAAGGGGGACACCCTGTCGCGCGTGCCTTCCTACGTCTACAATCTTGAAGACGAACAGGACTTCGCAGAATTCGTAAAGGGCAAACAGCAGGAAATCAAGATCTACGGCACCGACGAGACCATCGTATGCGATACACAGAAGCGCCTCGGCATCATCACTTCGCACATCGGAACCAGTGAAGCCACCACTATTGGCGCATACTGCTTCGCACTGCACAAACTGGACGAGTAACATTAGGTGTTAGGGTTTCAGGTTTCAAGAATAATCACCCCACATCGTTTCATCAAAAAAAATGTCATCATTCATCGGCATAGCAAGGCATCGTTTACAGACAGACGGCAAGGGGGTTACCACCTTGGCGGCATTCCATGGTTGTCCGCTGCGCTGCCGGTATTGCCTCAATCCGCAGTGCAATCGTCCCGACTGCCGCACCGCAGAACTCACTCCGCAGGAGCTTTACGACCGCGTGAAAATCGACCAGCTCTACTTCTTGGCGACCGGCGGCGGTGTCACCTTCGGGGGTGGCGAACCAGCCTTGCATCCCGACTTCATCACGCAGTTCCGCAAGCTGTGCGGTCCCGAATGGAACCTCACACTGGAAAGTTCGTTAAATGTGCCTGCCGAAAATGTCCGCAAGCTTTTACCTGTCGTCAACAACTACTTCATCGACTTAAAAGACGCCAATGAGGACATCTACAGACGCTACACCGGGCAAAGCAACATGCAAGTCAAAGAGAATCTGGAATGGTTAGTGGCGCAAGGCATTGCCGACCGCATCATCGTGCGCCTACCGCGCATTCCAGATTTCAACACAGAGGAAGACATCCTGAGGAGCCAGCAATATCTCCACAGTATCGGAATCCAGCAAATCGATGTTTTCACGTATCGGACAGACATTGAAAAATAGTGATCCGTGAACTGTAAACAGTGAGTTGATTCGGAAAGTGCATTTTTATATGATAGTTTGAACGAAGTTCACTTATTAATTAATAATACCATCAGCCATGTACAAAGGGAAGGCCACCTGCAAGATACTCAAGGAAATTCGCAAGCAGATTGCGAAGGAGAATGACATTGCCTTTGCCACTTCGGAATGCAAATACCAAGGCGACTGTCTCGGCACCTGCCCGGCCTGCGAAGCGGAAGTCCGCTATCTTGAAAAAGAGCTGTGCAAACGGAAGCAACTGCGCAAAGCGGCCATCCTCACATGTGCCCCCTTAGGATTGGCCACCTCGTTCTTGGGCTGTCACTTTGGCGGCGCCATGGAGGAGATAACAACAGAAACAACGTCACCAGAGCCTGAAAAACAGGAGAACATTGCATCTTCAATGTATACTGCTGAAACAGAAAGAGCCGGACAAAAGGTTCAAAAGCAATCCCGTTCCGACAAGCACTTCAAAACGGAAGACGACAATTTGGAACTCGACTTCGGAGGCATTGAAGACGAATCCATTCCAAAAAACACTCAACCATTATCCTCCGACACCATCGACATCATCTATGAGATGCCGGAATTCGAACCTGACGGGACGATCCGCGCCACCAGCATAACAACACCCAACAATCCCAGCAAAGTGTGTTTGCATCCTTCCAAAGAACCTGTTTTTCCAGGTGGAGAAGAAGCGTGCAGACAGTTCATACAGCAACATGTCCAAATATCACCGAAGTTAGAGCAATACCTTAGAGGCAAAGACATCTTTTTCACATTCTTCATAGAAAAAAACGGAAAAATCAGCAAGGTTGATGCTGCGTGCTTCAACGTTCAAAAAGCGCAGAAACGCTGGAGCAAACGCTGCGAACGCGCTGTCAAGAAGTCGATAAAAGCAATGCCCCGTTGGACTCCGGGCAGAGACCAAGACAACGAACCGGTCCGTTGCGTGAAGAACGGTCACATCAGCGTTGGAAAACCCATCCAAGTTTGGTTGGACAATTAGCATTTTCACAAACACAACCGTTTTTCGGCGTAAGATAAAGGGGGCCTACGTACTTTTAACTGAAATTTGGTTGAATCACATGACAGAAAAATCTTTATCAACTTAATTATTTTGTATATTTGCGCCCTAAATTTTTGAACATGGAATCAGCAATACAAGAGAAAGTCAACATTTGGTTGAACGAAGATTATGACAAAGAGACCAAAGCAGCGATTCGCAAGATGCAAAAAGAGAATCCGGAAGAATTGGTCGAAGCATTCTATACGAATCTGGAATTCGGCACAGGCGGCCTTCGCGGCATCATGGGTGTAGGCACAAACCGAATGAACAAATATACAGTCGGCGCGGCCACCCAAGGATTAGCAAACTACCTGATCAAGAATTTCAAGAACGGCAACATCCAAGTGGCCATTTCTCACGACTCCCGATTGAACAGTCGCGAGTTTGCCGAAATCACCGCAGACATTCTTTCAGCCAACGGCATCACCGTGTATCTGTTCGAATCGCTACGGCCGACGCCAGAACTATCCTTTGCTGTGCGTCATCTCGGCTGTAATGCCGGCATCATGATTACCGCCTCCCACAATCCTAAAGAGTACAACGGATATAAAGTCTATTGGCAAGATGGCGGTCAATTGGTTCCTCCGCACGACAAGAATGTCATCAAAGAAGTCAACAAAATCACATCCATCAGTCAAATCAAATGGCAAGGCGTACCCGCAGCCATTCACATCATTGGTGAGGATGTGGATCAAGTATATTTGGAAAAAATCCAACAATTATCCATCAATCCCAAGGCGGCAAAAAAAGCCAAGGACCTCAAGATTGTCTATACGCCCCTGCATGGCACGGGTATCACCTTAGTGCCGAAGGCGCTCGAACTTTACGGATTCAGCAATGTCATCCTCGTGGACGAGCAATCCGTTCCGGACGGCAACTTTCCAACGGTAAAATCTCCGAACCCCGAAGAAAAATCCGCCTTAGAACTCGCCCTCAAGAAAGCCGATGAAGTCAATGCGGACCTCATCTTAGCCACTGACCCGGATGCAGATCGCGTGGGCATCGCCATCCGCGACACCGACGGCAAAATGCGTCTGCTCAACGGCAACCAAACAGGCACGCTGCTTTTCCACTACATCCTTTCGCAAACCCAAAAGAACGACATGCTCAACGAAGACCAATTCGTAGTCAAAACCATTGTCACAACAGACCTCATTCAAAAAGTCGCATTGGATTACAATGTGGAATGTGCAAACGTCCTGACGGGGTTCAAATATATTGCGGAAGAAATCCTCAAGAAAGAAGGACAAAAGCGCTTCCTCTGCGGTGGCGAAGAGAGTTACGGTTACCTTATTGGCGACTTTGTGCGCGACAAGGATTCCATTTCCGCATGCTGCTTGATTGCCGAAATGGCCGCCTACTACATGACCAACAGCCGTACGCAAAACCGCTTGCTCATAGATGTTTTGCACAACATCTATCGCACCTATGGCTTTTACAAAGAAGACCTGCTCTCCATCACCAAGAAAGGCAAGAGCGGTTTGGAAGAAATCCAACAAATGATGGCCAATTACCGTTCCAATCCACCGAAAAACCTTGGCGGTCAAGCCGTGGTCATGATGAAAGATTACGCCATTTCCAAATCCTACAATTTCAAATATCATTCTAACGAAATCATCGACCTTCCGACCTCCAATGTGCTCCAGTTCTTCTTGGAAGACGGCAGCAAAGTAACCGTTCGTCCATCCGGCACCGAACCGAAAATCAAGTTCTACTTCAGTGTAGTCAACAACATTCGAAAGCGAGCCAACATTCAAGAAGAAGAATCCAAATTGGACAAAAAAATCGAACAACTGAAAAAAGACATTTTAGCATAAAGGGAAGTGACTGTCAAAGATATCTGCCGTTAGCCATTAGCCTTTGGTGAGATTCGCGCTTTAACCATTGACTATGACATTGACTTTTTGCCTACGGCAACCATCAGTCATTGGCCATTAATCATTAACTTTGGAAACTCACCAAATTGTCAATTCTCAAATGGCTTTTGGGGAGACTACTGATTTAACGAGTTTTATCAAAGGGCGTATGGAAGTATTCGTTTAACGGACCGAAAATAATTGATGGGCATATCCTGAGAATGCATCCTTTTTTTCATTTAATTTTTGTATGTTTGCAGCCGTTAATATAATATAATGTTATATATGATAATAAGCGCTTTAGCAATCTGCAAGAATAGGGCCAAAGTGCATTTATTTTTTATGTAATAATTCAAAAAAACATCAATATGATCAATCCAAAACTCATCAACCCCAAGAGCATCGTCATCTGCGGTGCATCCACCGACGAGCACAAACCTGGTGGCAAATTGCTTGTCAACCTTTTGAACAGCAACTTCAAAGGCGACATCTATTTAGTAAACCCCAAGGAAGATGAAATTCGCGGCATCAAATGTTATCATACCGTAGAAGACCTTCCGCAAGTAGATTGCGCCATCATGGCTATCGCCGCTAAATTCTGTCCGCATACTGTGGACGTTCTCGCTCACCAAAAGGGCACAGGCGGTTTCATCATCGTATCCGCAGGTTTTAGCGAAGAAAATGCAGAAGGTGCTAAGTTAGAAAAAGAAATCGTTGACCACATCAATAGTGTTGGCGGTTCTCTTATCGGACCGAACTGCACCGGTTTCCTGAACACCAACTACTGCGGTGCTTTCGATGCTCCTATCCCGACTTTGGACCCCAAGGGCGTTGAATTCATCACCGGTTCTGGTGCAACGGCTGTTTTCATTAAAGAATACGGTATGACCAATGGTTTGACTTTCAGCAGCGTTTGGGCAGTTGGCAACTCCGCACAAATGGGTATTGAAGATGTTCTGGAACATTTGGACAGCACTTTCGATCCTGAAAAGAGTTCCCGCATCATCATGCTTTACATGGAAAAGGTTTCCAACCCCCAAAAATTATTGAAACACTCTCGTTCTTTGATTGGCAAGGGTTGTCACATCGCTGCCATCAAGTCTGGTAGCTCCGCTGCAGGTAGTCGTGCTGCATCCTCCCACACTGGCGCATTGGCAACTTCTGACGAAGCAGTTGAAGCACTTTTCAGAAAAGCCGGCATCGTTCGCTGCCACAATCGTGAAGAACTTACAACCGTTTGCGGCATTTTCACCTATCCGGAAATCAAAGGCAAAAACATCGCAGTCATCACTCACGCTGGCGGTCCAGCCGTCATGTTGACCGACGTACTCTCTAACAACGGTTTGGATGTTCCTCATTTGGAAGGACCTGCTGCTGAAGCATTGCTCGGCAAGTTGTTCGCCGGTTCCTCTGTTGGCAACCCTATCGACTTCTTGGCAACCGGTACGGCAGAACAACTCGGCCACATCATCGACGCATGCGAAAACGACTTCGAAAATATCGATGCTATGTGTGTCATCTTCGGTTCTCCTGGCTTGTTCGCAAACTGGGAAGTTTATGAGGTTCTCGACCAAAAGATGAAGACCTGCAAGAAACCGATTTTCCCAATTCTGCCTTCTATCATTAATGTAAAAGACGAAATCCAAGATTTCATCAACAACAAACACCGTGTCAACTTCCCAGAAGAATGTGTCTTCGGTAATGCATTGGCTAAGATTGTCAACACGCCGAAGCCGCAACCTGAAAATGTTGAATTGCCGGCTGTAGATAACGCACGCATCCGCAAAGTCATCGACAGCTGCGAAAGCGGTTACATTGGCCCTGACGCCATCACTGAATTGTTGGATGCTGCTGGCATCTCCCAAAAGCAAATTCGCGTCGTTGACCAAAAACAACAAGCCCTCGACTTCGCCAACGAAGTTGGTTACCCATTGGTAATGAAAGTAGTAGGACCTTTGCACAAATCCGATGTGGGTGGTGTCACTTTGAATGTAAGAGACATCGACACCGTTTCTAAAGAATTCGACCGCTTGATGGCCATCAAAGACACCTACGCAGTTGAAATGTATCCTATGTTGGACGGTACCGAAGTCTATATCGGCGCAATCCGCGACGACAAGTTCGGTCATCAGATTTTCTACGGCTTGGGTGGCATCTTCATTGAAGTATTAAAAGACGTTCGTTCTGCTATCGCCCCTATTACCAAAGACGAAGCTAAAGAATCGCTCAAGAAATTGCGTGGTTACAAGATTCTGCAAGGCGTTCGCGGTCAGCAAGCAGTCAACGAAGACATTTATGCAGAACAAGTTGCTCGCGTTTCCGCTTTGGTACAAGCTGCTCCAGAAATCGTCGAAATGGACATCAACCCATTGTTGGGCACACCAAAGGCTGTCGTGGCAGTTGACGCTCGTATCAAGATTCAAAAATAAATTCTCTTCCCTGATGTCAAACACATAGTTTGGCATCAGGTATTTTAATATGTCAAAACTAAAATTAATAAATTATGGAAAATACAGAAAACACTGCTGTCGATGCTGTCAGCAACGAAACTCCTGCAAAGAAAAGCATTAAACCGCTTATCATTGCCGCTTTATGTGCTATTCTCGCCATCGTCATCATCATTATGATAATGACCAGCAAACCTGTCAAAATCAAAAAACTTGAAAAATTCACAGCTACGGTTGAAAAGGAATACACTTCCTACACCAATGAAGATTTAGATAAAGCTGTTGCCAAGTATGACAAAATCATCAAAAAGATTGACAAATGCGAACTCAACGACAAGCAATCTTCTAAGGTAAACGAATTGAGAGGCGAATGCAACGGTTACTTTGCACAAGCTAAAGGTCGTATCATTTTGGACGAATTCAACAAAGCATTGGATGCTGCTGGCGACGAAGTAAAAGGCGTCGTCAAATCCATGACCGACGAAGACTAAATTTTCAGAATCATTTAATAAAAGAAGAAGTTGCCGATTTTTCGACAACTTCTTTTTTTATACGGTATAATCAAAAATTCTATTCCCATTGAAACGTATCCACCAATTGCAACTTGAAAAGGTTGTTGCGGTGCATACGGTCAATTTTTTCCTTTATTTCCGGTTCAGGAGTTTCAATTCCACGGATGTATTTATCCAAAGTAGCGTAGGTGAAGCCAAACTTCTCCTCATCCGTTTTGGAATGTGGAAGATCGTCGGTCGGAATTTTATGTACCCACTCTGCAGGAATACCCATCAAGTCACCGATTTGGAGCAATTCGGTCACTGTGAGGTTAGCCATAGGCTCCACATCAGAGGCGCCATCGCCAAACTTGGTGAGGTAGCCGATGTAGTTCTCACTCAAATTACAAGTACCCATCACACGACCGTTGTTTGACTGGCTGATAGCATACAGGGTCACCATACGCAAGCGCGGTGGCATATTCTGTTCTGCCTGCACCGACATATCAAACCACCATGGTTTCTCCGTCAAATTCTTGCCATCGGCGAACATCTGCTTCAGCGCAGTTGTCATACCACCAATATTGGCTTCAATGAAACGAATACCGAAATAAGCAGCGATGCGGTCGGCGCCGTGCAAGTCTTGTCCTTTATCGGGCATACCCACGCCAATAACGCGGTCCTTGCCAAGGGCCTCCACACAGAGTGCGGCCATAATGGTGGAATCTTTGCCACCGGAAAGTCCAACAACAGCATTGCAGCCATTACCGTTTTTTTCAAACCACGCGCGGATCCACTCCACGAGTCTGTTTTTTGTTTCTAAAGCGTTAAAAGTATACATAATGGATATTTAAAGTTTCAAGTTTCAGGTTTCAAGTACCCCAAAGTCCGTAGGACTTCAATATCTGTAGCTGACAGAGCATCAAAAAAATCAATATCAATGTTCAATGAGGTAACATTGTGGATTCAACGGTCAGACCAGCGTTCCATCACGATGGCGGCGGCGATAGCGGCGTTCAGCGATTCCGCGGAAGGGGCAGTCGTTTGGCCACGAGGGATGGTGATGCGATTCGTGATACATTGGGCCACAGATGAGGAAATCCCGTTGGATTCGCTGCCAATAACAACAATATCATTTGTTTTAAAAGCAAAAGTGCTTATTGATTCTCCGCCTAAGAAGGTGCCCAAGATTCGACGATGACTTTGTCTTTTCAAAAAAGCAGGCAAATCCTCATAGCGAACTTGCACATGGCAGAAAGAGCCCATCGTAGATTGAATAGTTTTAGGATTGAAAAGTTCTACACAGTCTGGAGAACAGACAATCTGACGAATGCCAAACCAATCAGCGGTACGAATCATCGTGCCCAAGTTGCCAGGGTCTGCAATGCGGTCTAATACGAGAATAGGTTCATCATCTGTGATTGGCAAGAGTGCAACAGGTTGTCGCACAATGGCAAGCAGTTCGGGCGCCGTATTCAGCGTACTAATGCGTTCCATATCTGCAGAGGATACCATCGTTACTGCTGAATACTGCAACAGCTTCTGATTCTCGCGAAAGACATTTTCTGTAGCAAAGATTTCAACGACTTCGAATTTCGATTGCAGCAGCATTTCTACGCTCTTGCGACCTTCTACAAGGAAAAGTCGTTCTTGATCGCGAAACTTCTTCTGGTGGAGTTTGCGGATATCGGAAATTCTATTTTTGCTGATCATCGGGAAGATTTTCGAATGCACGGAAGAGTACTTTATACTCCTCCCGAATTGGAATAGACTGATGGGATAATCGGTCAAATCCCGCGAGAACGCTGTAGCAAGTTGTTTTGACACAATTCGTACGCGTATCTCGCAGTTGTTGCATCATTTTAACGCTTTTATGACCAATTGAAATGATTTTTGTCTCACAGACAATGGCATCTTGAAATTCGATGCCACACTTGAAATCGAGTTCCACATGGACGAGCACCATATCCATTTTGAGCCAGTCAATAGGTTCTTGGAATACATGCTCAAAATAGCTGCTGCGCCCGAAGTCAAAATAATTGCATTGTGCGCCGTTATTTACATGCACAAAAGGATCCAAGTCGCTCATGCGTATCTGGATAGGTACACTGAAACGATAGGATCCAACCGTTGTTTCTATTAAAGAGGAAGGCGCCATTGTGTTGAGGGCCTTCTAAGCTGCTAGAGAGCGTTAATTTTCTTAACCAAACCTGACTTGAGGTTAGCGGCTTTGTTTTTGTGAATCATGCCCCTCTTGGCAAGTTTGTCAATCATAGAGGTCATTGCTGACAATCTCTTCATAGCTTCATTCTTATCTTCGATAGCGCGAATGTCTCTCAAAGCATTACGCATAGTCTTGGAATAATAATGGTTAGCTTGTTTCTTTCTTTCGTTTGCTCTAACTCTTTTTACAGATGACTTATGGTTTGCCATTTCTTCTTTGATTTATAATTTTTTCAGTTAAATTTTCGCTTAAATTTTGGGTTGCAAAAGTACACTTTTTTTGCAATTCTTCAACCCCTATTAAAAATTTATTTTGCAAACGTTTCATGCTCTATCTGTGCAACTTACGATTGCAAGTCAAGTTATTCCGTTTCTATTTGCTCGTTAGAAGCGGATGATTTGTGGCGATGTTTGCGCTTTTTGACTTCCGCTCCAACTGTCTCTGTTGGAGTTTCAGAAACCGGCATTTCAATATGGCGCACATAGACGTCTTGCTGCGGGAAAGGAATCTCAATATGATTCTTATTCAATGTATTGTAAATCACCTCGTTCACTTTAGCCACGAAGGAGATTTTTTCTTCCACAAGCACCCAGCATACAACAAAGAGGTTGACGCTGCTATCCCCAAAATCGGAGAATGCCACGCTGACCTTTTGCTTTGGATCGACGATATACTTTCCGGCGGCATTTTTCACCAGCAATGGTTGCAAAGCCTTAATCAGCATGTCGCGCACTCTATCGACATTTACGCCGTAAGCGACGCCAACGGGAACTTTAACCAGCACATAGCCATGATTACGCGTCAGGTTTTTGAAATTTTTGCTAAAAAGAGTGGTATTCTGGAAGGCAATCACACAACCATCCAGCGTCACAATTTGCGTACTTTGGTAGTTTATGCTCTCCACCTTGCCTTGAATGCCATCGCATTCGATGTAGTCGCCCACGCGCAGACGGCCCGTCATCAAAGAGATGCCATATACGAAGTTTTCGAGGAGGTCTTTCATAGCGAAGCCCAAACCGGTAGCCAGACCAGCCATCACGATGGAGATGCCGCTGCTCGGAACTTGCAATATTATCAACGATGCCGCAGCAAAGGTACCCCACACCAAAATGGAAATAATGTTATTGGCAAGCGTAATGTTGCTCGGTCCTTGCGTATCTTTCATCCGGCGCTTGCGGAATGTCTGGAAGAACGCACGCAACGCATAATTCAAATAGCGGAACACAAAATACAGGGCAATCACCAAGCACATCTTATATAAAGATAATTGTATAAGGCCCGGCTTATCCAAGAACACATACATGAATATCTTCTTGCAAATAGTGGTCATTTCGAAAATGCTGGCCGCCCAATAAATGCTGACCAAGACAGAAAGCACCGCCATAACAGGAAGCAATGCTTTGTAGAGAAAATCATAAAACCAAGTATATGTGATATACTCGCCTTTGGCCATTTTGGGTTGCATTTTTTTATACAGTTTGTTAAAATCTTCCTTTTTATTGACATCCATTCCCTTCGCGTCTGCAATTTTACGCAATAAATGATGATATTCGTACCATTTTGCAATATCGTAGCAGCAAGTGATCGTTTGGATTGCGGCCAATTGGATAGTCCACCAAATCATAATCTGCACAGCCAAAAGGACGAATCCTATCCAAGCTGCAACACAAGCCACCAGCATCGCAATCAGGGAGATCACAGTGTAAATCATATCGCTATCTGGCAGTCGTTCCAACTTGCGTTTCAGCACGACAATCTGCCAAATGGTAAAGGCCAACAAAATCGGCGGGTAAATCAAGTTCACCAGATTGTTCGGAATCAAGATAATGCGGAACACAATGACCAAGAAAGCCATTGTCAAGAACGGGAAGTAGGCACGAACCCCGGCTCTAATCTGCTTATCATCAAGACGAATTAACAAGGAGACCAAGATAACTTCCAGCAGCCATGCGAACATAATCATCAGATCGATGGCCATCAAGATAAAGTTCTGTTTCACAAAGCCTCTGGCAATCATAATGGAAATCGCAAATATAGCCACGCCCAACGCCACCATAAAGTAAGGTTGTTTGCGCGGCGAAACAATCTTTTCGCGCCAGTGTTTAGGCAAAAACCAGCGGATAATAGCATAACTCAGCAAACTGGCAATGGCAATGTAAAACAACATGAAAATAGAAATACCGACGATGACAGGTCCACGCCACTCAGAATATTTCTTCAAGGGTCTGTATCTATCATCCACATCTTTTTTTGCCTGTGAATAATACATGCCAAAACGCTGCAACGTCTTAAAATAGTTGCTGCCCGCATTGACAAAGATGCTGTTTTGAATCTTCTCATAGCGTGACATGGCATATTTGTTGAGTTCGCCAACGCGCCTGATTACGCGCTCGTAATGTTCTTGGTCCTTCTCAACATTCTCCAACAGTTTCACATAATTATCGCGTAGCGCAGTTGCATAATCCAAACAAGCTTCGCGATCGGCAAGGCCTTGTTTATCCAAAATAAAGAGAGACAATTTTGCCGTATCCATCACCATCTTCGGCAAAAGCGCTCTAATGGAATCTGGCATTTTTGCCAACTCTCCGTTGGGTTTGAGTCGTGGCGGCAAATCCTGCAATGCCTTAATCAAGCCATCATATCGGTCAATTTCAGCATGCAGGCGCTCTTTCATCTTATCGTACGGCATGTGGTGCATTTTAATCGTACGGTATTGTTCGGTTGCCTCTTGACAAGCATAGGCCATGTCAAAAGTAAAATCCGAATTTTGGGAATACAGCATCAAAGCAACCTGATTGCTTTTCTGCATCATTTTAATCAAATTAGCATGTTGGTCCATGTTTCGCTTTTCAAAACGGGCCATGCTCACTTTTTGTTCCTTATAGGCCTGCTCCAATTCCGCGCGCAACACTCCGAGTGTTTGCGACAGATCTTTCTCTTTCAACACCGCATGTGCCTGAAAAACAGTTACTAAGGAAAGCAACAATAAGACTAAAATCTTCTTCATATTCGATAGTAAATTTTTAGGGTGCAAAAATACAAAAACTGTGAAATTGAACATGCTTTTTTCATACTTTTGCACCCCTTAAAAAAACGCCTACAAAAGCAATGAAACCTTATAAAATTTTAATTTTTATCACATTGATTATCTGTACATTAGCAGCAATATGTGTTTTTTTTCCAAAAAACGGTGTCAAAGTCGGAAATGCGGAAATAAGGTTTCCTTCTTTAGAAAATGTTTTAGTAGGTGAAAAACAAAAAGAGGTAGTTCTCAAGGAAGAAATCGATTCTGTTGAGTTAGAGCATCTTAACAATTTGAAAGACACGCTCAAGCAATACAAAGTGGCGCTCACCGAGCAAGAAGGTCGTTTTTATCTGCCGAACAATCGTGTAGATTTCTTTGACAAGATGTTTGCGAAGATGGAGCAGGCACGTGGAAACCACGAGGTCATTCGCGTTTTACACTACGGTGACTCCCAAATTGAGATGGACCGGCTTTCTCACAACATCCGCAGTTTCTTCCAAAGCACATTCGGCGGCGGTGGTCCAGGTCTGGTGCCAGTCATCCAGACCATTCCTTCATTTGCGGTCAGCCAATATGCCTCCGGCGGTTTGACGCTATACACCTCTTACGGAGAGGGTCCGCGCGCCAACGGCAACTACGGTCTTATGGCCAAGTGCTATCGATTAGGCGGCAACGCCACATTCACAGCCAATGCCTCTTCACACAAAGATACGGACCCGCGCGTAAAGCATTTTTCAAACATCAAGTTGCTTTACAACGACCGCACCGGCAATTTTTCAGCAACACTCCGTGATCGCAAGGGCAGCTACAGCAACACGATGACCAGCGAAGGCACCGGCGTACATAACTTCCACTGGAACATGGACACCGTCACGACCTCCCTGCAAATTTCCATGCAAGGTTCTGCCGACATTTACGGCATTATGCTAGACGACGGCTATGGCGTTGCTGTGGACAACATTCCGCTGCGCGGTTCCTCCGGCACGCAGTTCACCATGATTTCCGAATCCATCTTGCGCAACTGCTATGCCCAATCCAATGTCGGACTTATCATTATGCAATTTGGCGGCAACTCCGTGCCCTCCATATACAACCAAAAATCATTGGGCAACTACTGTCGCGCTATGGACAAAGAAATCAAGTGCGTGAAAAGATGCTGTCCGAATGCTACAATTCTTTTCATCGGACCTTCCGATATGAGCACCCGCAAGGGCGGCGTCATGCACACCTACCCTATGCTCCCACAGCTGGTAGATAGTTTGCGCACCATCGCATTGCGAAACAATGCCGCATATTGGGATTTATATCAAGTCATGGGCGGCGAAAGTTCCATGATTGCGTGGGTGAAAAACGGACTTGCGGGTCCGGACTACATCCATTTCACCCCAGCCGGTGCCAACAAAGTCGGCAAAATCCTGGCCAACAATTTCTCCACCGCCTACGAGTTCTACAAGACACGAAAGGGCATCACAAAACAACAATTTGATACTCTATGGAACGCCGCGGCAAAATAATCTCATTTTTACTCTTCTTATGCTTCGGATGCGCTTCTGCTTTTGCGCAGGTTGACCTAACGCCATCCGACTCCATTCCGACCATTCCGCTCACAACGGACACCCTCGTTGTGGACACCCTTTCCACGGACAGCACCGATGCCGAATCCGACGAAACTTACATCCATTTTGATGAAGACACCCTATACTGGGGCAGTCGCACAGGCAACGTACAGAACCTCTTTACGAGATTGGACCAACTGCTGACCACCAAGCAAGGCGATCTGCACATTGTGCAAATTGGCGGTTCGCACATACAAGCCGGAACGATGTCTCACCGCATCCGCAAGCATTTGCTGGACGAATATGGAGCATCTCCTGCCAGCAGAGGTATGATATTCCCCTACTCTACCGCTGCCAACTGCAACAACCCGCACGATTATCGGGTTTCTAAAGACAAAACTTTCAACCTCATACGAAATGTCTATCAAAACTACACTTTCCCATTAGGAGCCAGTGGCATTGCCGTTTGGAATGCGAACGAGATGAACTCCATCACCATCAAGATGAATGACAGCGAGCACGACTTCACGGCCGACACCATCATCCTCTTAGGCAGCACGCGCGGTTGGCCGATAGATCCCATTCTCAAGGAGGACACCATCTATCATTTTCCAGACCATGAAGACACCGTTAATGGTCGCTACTACTTCTTTTTTGACCATCCCGTTCGGGACTTCACCCTCTATTTCCCGTGCAGCCAAGGAGACACCTTCATCGTAAACGGCATTCTTTTAAAGAACAGTTTGCCTGGAATCACCTACACCTCTATCGGAGTGAATGGGGCGCAAGTCACCTCCTATCTGCGATGTCAGAATTTCGTCCGCGACATGAAGTTGCTCCAACCCGACCTCGTCATTTTCAACATTGGTGTCAATGACGCTTATGGGGCTGGATTTGATTCAATAGGATTCAAAAACAACTATCTGAAATTAGTTCAAAAAATACGGGAAGCAAACCCGAACTGCAGTTTTATATTTTTTAGCAACAACGACACTTGGAAGCGCGCACGAAAAGGATACTATGTGAATCCAACCGGCCCGGAAGTAAAAGATGTCATGTTCCGATTGGCAGACCTCACCGGCGGGGCCGTATGGGATCAGTTTTCCATTATGGGCGGACTCAAGTCCATGGAAACCTGGCGGCGCAAAGGACTGGCACAAAAAGACCATGTCCATTTCACAGCCGCTGGCTACAACCTTATCGGAGACCTGTTCTACGACGCTTTCATCCGCGAAATAAGACCTAACACAAATGACGCTAGATAACATTAAGATATTTTTATACAATATATTCTCTTTTAATGAGCAATACCCATTGTTGTTCACCCAGTTCAACTTTTGGGCATTTTTCGCCTTGGTGTTTGCGATTTTCTCCCTTTTCCACAGCAAACGATTGCTGCGCAACGGGTTCCTGTTTTTTGCCAGTATTTTTTTCTACTATAAGACCTCTGGACTTTTCGTTCTCATCTTAATATTCGACATGATCCTGGATTACACATTAGGGGTGTTTATGGACCATTCGAAGCGGCAAGGCGCCCGGAAGTTCCACATGATTTTCGGCGTAATCATCAACTTGTTAGTGCTATGCTACTTCAAATACGCCTACTTTTTCACCGACGCCTACAACACCATTGTCGGGAGCAAATACGAAGTTATCAATTGGCTAGCACAATGGAGCAACGACCTTACGGGAAAGGACTACTTTGATGCCTCCAAAATCCTGCTTCCAGTCGGAATCTCGTTCTACACCTTTCAGAACATCAGTTACTTAGTAGATGTTTACAAAAGGAAAATCAAGCATGTGTCCAACATTTTCGATTTTGGGTTCTATGTCAGTTTCTTCCCGCAATTGGTGGCTGGTCCAATCGTTCGTGCCGACCAATTTGTGCCACAACTGTACAAGAAATTCTTCCTCAGCAAGCGTCAATTCGGCATTGCCGTATTTTGGATCTTAAATGGTTTGGCCAAGAAGCTCATCATGAGCGACTACCTAGCCGTCAACTTTGTGGACCGAGTATTCAACAACCCATCCTTATACACGGCATTTGAAAATCTTTCCGCCTTGTTCATCTACTCCTTGCAGGTCTATGCCGATTTTTCCGGGTACACCGACATTGCGATTGGCGTCGCCATGCTGATGGGTTTCTATCTACCCAAAAACTTCAATTCGCCATACAAAGCAGATTCTCCAAGCAACTTCTGGAAACGTTGGCACATATCCCTATCCAAATGGTTGCAGGATTACCTTTATATTCCATTGGGGGGCAACAGAAACGCCACTTTCGGCACCTATTTCTGCATCTTGTTTATTGCCGCCACCATCATCTTCTTATCCAAAAGTGCCGTTGTCGCTTCCGTTGTGATAGCATTGGCCGTTATCCTAACTATCATATCCTTAGCCAGCAAGAAAGCGCGACTTAAAATCAGCACCAACATCAACATGATGAACACCATGTTGCTGGGTGGCCTATGGCATGGGGCCTCTTGGAATTTTATGATTTGGGGTGGTTTAAACGGCATCGGTATTTTGGGATTTAAGATTTGGCGGCACTTCAGACAATGGTTACGCAGTTTGGTCTCAGGTTTGATTTTCGGTGTCTTTTTCACCTGCAACATGTTTTGGCCAAGTCCTGTGTTGATGATTTTCACCGTATGGTCGGGTGTTTTCTTCGCAGGCACATTCATCCGCTGCATCTATTCCGCTATATTCCCGAATCGTGATGTGAACTGGCTCAATCAATCTTGGAATATATTCATGACCTTCGTGTTCATCTCCTTCACGCGTTTGTTCTTCCGTTCAGGTTCCAACTTAGACCCAGCCATCGCCAACGAAACTGCGTGGAACACCGCAAAGGCCATGGTCAACAGTATCGGGGGCAAGTGGAATGTGGCCGCCATACCAGAAATTTTGTCCAACTACTGGCCCGTATTCACGCTCTTTTTAGCTGGCATGATTATTCACTGGTTGCCCGACCATTTCAAGCGCTGGTATCGAATGAATTTCGCCATGCTACCAGTTTGGGTTATCGGACTGATTGTCGTAGTCACCGTATTCTTCTTATATCAATTCGTTACCGCAGACTTACAACCATTCATTTACTTCCAATTCTAACAAGCGCCCCATCCTGCGATGCAAAATCATCCATTGTATAAAAGAAAATTTTTGGAAAAGACAGGATTTACAAATAAATAATATAACTTTGCACGCCTTAAAAAGAAGACCACTATGGGAGAAGAACAATTTATAGATTATGTGAAAATATTTGGCCGTTCCGGCAATGGCGGCGCAGGATCTGCGCACTTGGCCAGAACAGCTCGAAATCCAAAAGCCGGACCGGATGGTGGTGACGGCGGACATGGCGGAAGCGTCATCGTAAGAGGCAATCGCAACTTGTGGACCTTGCTGCATTTGCGCTACACAAAACACATCTTTGCTGAAAATGGAGGCAACGGGCAAAAGAACCAATGTTTTGGCAAAAACGGTGCTGACGCCTTGGTAGAAGTGCCCCTCGGAACTATCATAAAGTTAGTAGAAACAGACGAAGTTATTGGCGAGATACTTGAAGATGGCGAAGAACTCGTCGTCATGAAGGGCGGTCGCGGCGGGCTCGGCAATGTGCATTTCAAGAGTGCTACCATGCAAACCCCTCGTTTCGCACAACCCGGCGAACTTGGCACAGAGGGATGGATGTCCCTCGAACTGAAAGTCCTTGCCGATGTAGGTTTGGTGGGTTTTCCAAACGCTGGAAAATCAACTTTAATCAGTCAGCTGTCCAATGCGCGACCAAAGATTGCCAACTACCCATTTACCACCTTGAAACCGAATCTCGGCATGGTCGCCTATCGTGATTATCAGTCCTTTGTAATAGCAGACATTCCAGGTATCATCGAAGGAGCATCCGAAGGGAAAGGAATCGGATTGCGCTTTTTGAGACATATCGAGCGCAATTCCGTATTGCTTTATATGGTACCCATCGTATCCGAAGAAGGACTCAAAAGCGCAGAGGAGATCCTGAAAGAATTTCATATTTTGCAAAACGAATTGAAACAATACAATCCAGAATTATTGGATAAAAGTTACATGGTAGCCATCACAAAATGCGACCTCGCCCCACAAGACGAAATAAACGCAATTTTGCAGAAATTACCAAAAACATTTCCACACCTCAGCATTTCATCTCTCACAAACTATCATTTAACCGAAATAAAAGATAGGTTATGGGAACTGTTAAACAAAAAAGAATAGTCGTAATTTATTGTAAAAAAGACTATTAACAGCATTGTTAATAAAAAAGAGAAAAAAACAATAGGCATAGACAAATAAATCAAAAAAAAGTGTACTTTTGCCCCGTCAATTAAAAACAAAAAAAGATAGGAATTAAAAATGGCAAAGAAAGTAAAAGAAGCACGTCAACAAGTAATCCTTGAGTGCACAGAGCAAAAAGCCAGCGGTGTTCCTGGAATGTCTAGATATATTACTACAAAGAACAGAAAAAACACCCCTGACAGATTGGAATTAAAAAAATACAATCCGTATTTGAAACGTATGACCATTCATAAAGAAGTTAAATAATAAAATTTTAAAGAGATGGCAAAGAAGGTTGTTGCAACATTGAAAAGAGAAGGTGGCGTAACCTACACAAGAGTAGTAAGAATGGAACGTTCACCTAAAACTGGAGCCTATACATTCAAAGACGCTGTATCAGACTCGTATACCGTGACAGCCGTTTGGGCTAGAACGTACTGTTTTGTTTTCATGGTTGTAAGGAGGTGGCCCGAGCTCTCGGGATGCCTTTTTTCGTTTATGGAAATCCGTTTTTCAAAGCATGCATCTTCATTGATTTCAGGATATACTCCAACTCGCATTTAACCACGGAAAAATTACAAAGTGAAATACTTTTTTTGTATATTTGCGACTTCATTTATTTTGACCAAAGAAGTTTTACAAAACAATGCAATTATCTGAAATTGAAGATGTTTTATTCAACGGTAAACCACTATGCATTCCTGATGAAGTAAAGAAACGCATTGTGGATAGTCACAATTTTCTGACAGAATTTGCCAAAGACAAGGTCATATACGGCATCAACACCGGATTTGGTCCCATGGCACAATACCGTGTAAACGACGAAGACGTAAAGTCCCTCCAATATAACATCATCCGCAGTCACTCCTGTGGTGCTGGTGAGCCTTTCCCCGAATTGTACGTTAAAGCCGCTATGATGGCGCGCTATTTCACTTTCGCCGCCGGCAAGTCCGGTGTTGACCCGCGCGCACTGGATCTCCTGCAGGAGTTCATCAACCGCGGCATCTACCCTGTCATCCCGCAACATGGCAGCGTAGGCGCCTCCGGCGACCTCGTGCAACTGGCGCACATGGCCCTTGCCATCATCGGTGAAGGCGAGGTGTTCTACAAAGGCGAGCGCCGCAGCACGGCCGAAGTGATGAAAATCGAAGGTCTCACCCCGCTGGTGCCGACCATGCGCGAAGGACTCGCCCTCAACAACGGCACCGCCATGATGACCGGCGTCGGCATCGTCAACCTGCACTACGCCAAGATGCTGCTGCAATACGCCGTCATCGCTTCCGTGATGATGAACGAAATCGCCTCTTCCTACGACGACTTCATGTCCCCGGTACTCAACGGTCTCAAGAACCACGAAGGCCAAAGCGAGATCGCCAAACTTATGCTCGACGTCTGCAAAGGCACCCAGTGCATGCGCAAACGCGCCGTCGAGATGTTCCACCGCCACGAAGAGAAGGTGTTCGAGCACAAAGTGCAGCCCTACTACTCCTTGCGCTGCGTGCCACAAATCCTCGGCCCGATTTACGAAGCTTTCAAGTTTACCGAAAAAATACTCATCGAAGAATTCAATGCGGTAGATGACAACCCCGTGGTTGACATGGACACCGAAACCGTCTATCACGGCGGCAACTTCCACGGCGACTATGTCAGCTTCGAGATGGACAAACTCAAGATTGCCACCACGAAACTGACCATGTTGATGGAACGCCAGCTCAACTACCTCTGCCACGACCGCATCAACGGCATTCTCCCGCCGTTCTTGAATTTGGGCACCCTCGGCCTCACTTACGGCATCCAGGCCATGCAGTTCACGGCCTGCTCCACAACCGCCGAGTGCCAGACGCTGTCCAACTCTATGTATGTGCACAGCATTCCGAACAACAACGACAACCAGGACATCGTCAGCATGGGCACCAACTCCGCCATCCTGGCCAAACGCGTCATCGACAACAGCTACCAAGTCATGGCCATCCATTACATCGCCTTGGTGCAGGCCGTTGACTGCCTGGAAATCGCGGACAAACTTTCTCCTTTCACGAAGGAAATCTATACGGAAGTCCGCCACATCGTGCCGAAATTCATTGAAGACACGCCGAAAGATGCAGACATCCAACACGTCATCGACTATTTAAGAACAAAGAAAATCAACATTTTATAAGATATGAAATACGCATTAGTAACTGGTGGTTCCAGAGGTATTGGCCGCGCCATCTGTCTGAAGTTGGCCGCCATGGGACATCCGGTAATCATCAACTACCAATCCAACCAAGAGGCCGCAGAAGAGACCAAGCAGGCAGTAGAAGCCGCCGGCGGTCAAGCAGAACTCCTGCCTTTCAACGTCAGCGATTCCGAAGCCGTTGACACCGCCATTGAAAATTGGCAAAACGCCCATCCGGAAGACCACATCGGCATATTGGTCAACAATGCCGGCATCCGCAAAGACACGCTGATGATCTTCATGCAGAACAACGATTGGCAGAATGTCATCAACACCACATTGAACGGCTTTTTCTACATCACCCGCCGCGTCATCAAGGGTATGTTGTCCAAACGTGACGGCCGCATCATCAATATGGCGTCTCTGTCCGGCATCAAAGGCCAGGCAGGACAGTCCAACTACTCCGCTGCCAAGGCCGCGCTCATCGGCGCCACCAAAGCACTGGCACAGGAAATCGGTTCCCGCAAGATCACCGTCAACGCCGT